>NZ_JANOJV010000285.1:0-14258 GCF_031418915.1 Chamaesiphon sp. VAR_48_metabat_135_sub
GGGGAACCCGTCCAAAGGTGAGCCGCAAGTAGAGCACCTTTTCAAGACAGCGGCGTTTTTATGTCTAGGGTTCCCCCCGAATAAAAAAGCGGCGCAGTGTGGTCGGGTTCCCCGACCATACAACTGCGACAAGACAACGACTTTGGCGGCGAATAAAGACAGAGGGCGCAGAGAAAGAGAAAGTCTAGATATCGCAACTATTGAATATCATCAGGACGATTGAATTATGATACAGGGATGGATTCAGATCGGATTGACACTAGTTATTATTTTGGCGATTACGCCGATATTTGGTGGATATATTGCCCGTGTTTATCTAGGTCAAAGAACGTTTTTAGATCGAGTCTTAAATCCAGTTGAAAGATTTATTTTTAGTTTGAGCAGTGTACAGCCTCAAGCGCAGATGACTGGATGGCAATATGCTAGGGCAATTTTGTACAGCAATTTAGCAATGGCGATATTGCTATTTCTAATACTAATGCTTCAGGGGTTGCTACCGCTCAATCCGACGGGTTTGGGTGCGCCGAGTTGGGATACAGCATTGCATACCACGATTTCGTTTATGACGAATACCAATCAGCAGCATTATTCGCCAGAAACAACTTACAGCTATTTCTCCCAAATGTTAGGACTGGGGTTTATGTTTTTTACATCGGCGGGGACAGGAATTGCTGTATCGATCGCGTTTATTCGCGGTTTGACTGGTAGATCTTTAGGCAATTTTTATGTCGATCTGACTCAGGCAATTACTCGAATTTTACTGCCGATTAGTATTGTGGGATCGATCGTTTTAGTTGCCGCTGGTACTCCTGAAACCTTAGCAGGGGCGATAGTTGTGCCAACATTAGAAAATCCGAATATCAGTCAATCGATCGCGATTGGACCAGTAGCACATTTTGAAATCATTAAAGAACTGGGCGAAAACGGTGGTGGTTTCTTTGCGATTAACTCCGCCCACCCGTTTGAAAATCCGAATGGATTGACGAATCTGATTCAGATTTTGACGATGATTTCGATTCCAACTTCATTAATTTATACCTACGGCGTGATTGCTGACAATCGCAAGCAAGCCTGGTTAGTGTTTGGAATGGTGTTCATTCTATACGTCGTATTTATCATCGTCACCGCTGTTGGTGAGTATCAGGGCAATCCACTAGTTAATTCAATCTTAGGCAGCTCACAGCCGAATTTAGAAGGCAAAGAAGTCAGATTTGGGTGGGCGCAGTCTGCTCTATATGCGGTGACAACTACGGGAACGATGACTGGTGCAGTGAATTCGATGCACGACTCATTTATGCCTGCGGGGGGATTTATCTTACTGTCCAATTTGTTTCTCCAAATCATTTGGGGTGGACAAGGTACCGGAACAGCGTATCTGTTTTGTTATCTGATTTTGGCGGTATTTGTGACGGGTTTAATGGTAGGGCGCACCCCCGAATTTTTGGGACGGAAGATCGAAAAAAATGAGGTGGTATTAACTAGCTTTTTGCTTCTGTTGGTACATCCGATTTTCGTCTTGTTTCCAGGCGCAATCGCGTTAGCGTTTCCCGAACAATTAGCGGGAATTAGCAACCCTGGTTTTCATGGGCTGGCGCAAGTGATGTATGAATATGCCTCCGCTGCGGCTAATAACGGCTCTGGCTTTGAAGGATTAGCCGATAGTCAGCCCGCACCCACAGCTTTGTGGTGGAATCTGAGTACTTGTTTTAGTATGCTGGGTGGACGCTATGTACCAACGATCGCGTTGCTATTACTCGCTGAGGGCATGTCTCAAAAGCAGCCTGTTCCCTTTACTACGGGCACGTTACGGACGGATACGGTGTTATTTACTGGAGTCACTGCTGGGGTAATTGTGATTATGGGTGCATTAACTTTCTTTCCAGTATTGGCTTTGGGGCCGATGGCGGAAGGCTTTCAGCTCTTTAGGGGGGCTTGATTTGGTTGTTTATGGCGGAGATCTTTACCCCACCTCAGTCCTCCCCTTTCCAAGGGGAGGAGGCTGGAAAAGCCCCCCTTTACAAGGGGGGTTGGGGGGTAAAGATCCCCGCCGTCGCCAGTCTCTTCAATCCTCGCAAAACACAAACCAATATGAATTCTTCAATTTCTCAACAGGTTCCTGGTAGCAATAGAGAACCGCGCCGAAACACGCCCAAGGCTGCAATGGATGGTTTATATCAACGCGCCATTCGCGATGCGTTTCGGAAGCTCGATCCGCGTACTGCGGTCGGAAATCCGGTAATGTTTCTAGTATGGGTGGGGACAATTGTAACTTTTCTCGTCACCCTCGATCCCAATTTATTCGGGACGGTGCAAGGGGATGTGAACCAAGAGCGACTATTGAATGGCGCGATTACGATTATTTTATTTTTGACAGTGATTTTTGCTAACTTCGCTGAAGCTGTCGCAGAAGGGCGGGGTAAAGCTCAAGCAGATTCACTGCGATCGAGCAGATCTGATACGATCGCTTATAAACTACTCCCCGATGGGGCAATTAGTCAAGTTAATTCTACCGAATTACGCAAGGGCGATCGAGTCATCGTAAAGCTCGGCGAATTGATTCCCGCTGATGGTGAAGTCGTAATCGGGGTCGCATCGGTCGATGAATCGGCGATTACGGGTGAATCTGCTCCCGTCCTCAAACAGCCTGGAACGGACATCGCCAGCTCGGTTACAGGAGGCACCAGAGTGGTTTCTGATGAGTTGACAATTTTAATTACTGCCGATCCTGGGCAGGGATTTATCGATCGAATGATTGCGCTGGTTGAGGGTGCTAAACGTTCTAAAACGCCGAATGAGATTGCCCTGACAGTGTTTCTGGCTGTGCTGACGCAGGTATTTTTGATTGTGGTTGCTACCCTGTCGCCGTTAGCAAACTACGTTAAAACGCCAGTGACGATCGCGATTTTAGTATCATTACTAGTTGCCTTGATTCCGACTACAATCGGGGGATTGCTAAGTGCGATCGGGATTGCGGGGATGAATCGGGTAGCGCAATTTAATGTGATCGCCACATCTGGGCGGGCGGTGGAAGCCTGCGGCGATGTTAATACCCTGATTCTGGATAAAACGGGTACGATCACCCTGGGAAATCGGTTGGCTGATGAATTTATTCCTGTCAACGGTCATTCCGTCGAAGAACTAGCGGCTGTAGCTTTAGCTGGGAGCCTGTTTGACGAAACACCTGAAGGTAAATCGATCGTCCAACTCGCCGAAAAATTGGGTGCGAAAATTGATGTAGATCGAACTCAAGCAACGGGGGTAGAATTCTCAGCTCGAACCCGGATGAGCGGTACCGACTTACCTAATGGTATCGAAGTTCGTAAAGGTGCGATCGATGCAATTCGCGGTTTTGTGCGATCGCGTGGTGGTACTATTCCCAGTAAATTTGACGACGCATACGAGCAAGTCTCGAAACTGGGTGGAACGCCGCTCGGTGTTTGCCAGGATGGGGATTTATACGGCGTAATTTATCTCAAAGATATCGTCAAACCTGGATTGCGAGAGCGTTTCGATCAACTGCGGCGGATGGGTGTCAAAACGATTATGCTCACTGGAGACAACCGGATCACCGCCTCGGTAATCGCCGAAGAAGCGGGAGTAGACGACTTCATCGCCGAAGCCACACCAGAAGACAAAATCGACGTAATTAAGCGCGAACAATCCCAGGGTAAGCTAGTAGCCATGACTGGAGATGGTACCAACGACGCGCCCGCCCTCGCCCAAGCAAACGTTGGGGTAGCCATGAACTCCGGCACCCAAGCCGCCAAAGAAGCGGCGAATATGGTCGATTTAGACTCCGATCCAACTAAGTTAATCGATCTGGTCGCGATCGGCAAGCAATTACTAATTACCCGTGGTGCATTGACGACTTTCTCGATCGCCAATGATATCGCCAAATACTTCGCAATTATTCCCACAATCTTTGCTGCTGCTGGAATTGGGACATTAAATGTAATGGGTTTAAAGAGTCCCCAATCGGCTATTCTCGCCGCACTCATCTACAACGCGCTAATTATTCCCGCCTTAATTCCACTCGCTCTAAATGGTGTTAAGTTTCGCCCCTTAACTGCGGATCAATTGTTGCAACGAAATATTTTAATCTACGGATTAGGTGGTGTAATTGCTCCATTTATCGCGATTAAGATTATCGATGTTTTACTTCCTATTGCCTAACTAATATAAACGTATGATTTCTGAAAATTTGGTCGCGATTTGGCAAGCTTGGTGTCGGCGTAAGTATCCAACCTATTTGTTTTTGGCACTGTGTTTTAACTTAGTACTTGCTTCAACTGTTTTTGCGGCAACGGGCGACGCTTTCTCTCGTCCCCAAATTTATGCTCTGGGTATTCTGGGGATTGGGACTGTGTGTCTTTCTATTTACTTGTTTGTGGTGATGTTTCAACCGGAACGATTTTAGATCGTTGGGGTGCTGCGGAGATTTTACCCCACCTCAGTCCTCCCCTTGGAAAGGGGAGGAGGCTGGAAAAGCCCCCCTTGATCAGGGGGGTTGGGGGGTAAAGATCTCCGCCGAAGCCAGTCTTCACTTGTCAGTAGTTAAATCTTTAGTATTTATTGAATAAAATTATGAATCCAGTACGTGAAATTGGTAGAGCGATTCGATCGACCTTAGTTCTCTGGCTATTAGTCGCAGTTATTTATCCATTTGCGATGTTAGCCATCTCCCAGATTGCCTTCCCTTATCAAGCAAATGGTAGTTTAATTAAGAATGCTCAAGGTCAAGTAATTGGTTCGGCATTAATTGGTCAACCATTTACCAGTGACAGGTATTTTAATAGTCGTCCTAGCAGCACTAATTATAGTACCGCCGATCCCAAAAAAGACGAAGCTGGAGTACTGAAAACAGGCATTTCTGGAGCCAGTAATCTCGCGCCTAGTAATACCGCATTACTCGATCGCATCAACGGCAAAACCGATCCCGATCCCAAAAAAGCAATTGCTGGAGATCTCTCCAGACTGCTCCAGGCGGGCATCCAACCCACCGCCGACTTGCTTTATACCTCCGGCTCCAGTCTCGACCCCCACATCACCCCTGAAGCTGCCAGAGCGCAGATTCAGCGCATAGCTAGAGTGCGTAATCTACCAACAAATCGAGTAGAAATCCTCATCGTCCAGAATACAGACGATCGATCCCTCGGCATCTTCGGCGAACCAAGCGTAAATGTTCTGAAACTCAACCTAGCCCTAGATGCTCTAGGTTAACGACATTACCTCTATGTCTGATTAATCCAGCAATCCCCAACTAAGCCCTAAAGTGGAGCAAATGTGAAGCCAAGCTAGCACACAAGCAATCCATACGCAGGGGAGTCCGAGGGGCGGCGTTCCGCCTCTCGGTGGGGGGGCTGGGGGTCAGAACCCCCAGATCCGGGTTCTGCCCACACTAAAAAAATCCGCAACCTACAGATACATAACGCCTACCGCCACGCTTATAAACAAACAATGCAAACCTATCGTCGCGGCAAACACAAAATCTTTATCGGCATGAGTCCTGGTGTCGGTAAAACCTACCGGATGTTAGAAGAAGGACATCGACTTCGGGACGAAGGAATTGACGTGGCGATTGGTTTACTCGAAACCCACAACCGCGCCGAAACCGCAGCCAAAGCAATCGGATTAGAACAAATTCCGCGTCAACAAATTACCTGGCAGGGCGTAACATTAACCGAGATGGATGTTGCCGCCATCCTCGATCGTCAACCGCAATTAGTGTTAATAGATGAACTAGCACATACTAATATTCCTGGTGTCGATTCCGCAAAGCGGAGGCTATGCCAACGAGAGAAACGCTATCAAGATGTCGAATATATTTTAACAGCCGGAATTGATGTTTATTCCACCCTAAACATCCAACATCTCGAAAGTTTAAATGACACAGTTGCCCAACTCACTGGAATTGTCGTGAGAGAAAGAATTCCCGATCGCGTATTGGAGACTGCTGATGAAGTCGTCGTTGTTGATGTCACGCCAGAAACTCTCCAAGAACGACTTCGCGATGGTAAAATTTACGCGCCCGAAAAAATCGATATATCCCTAAAAAATTTCTTTCAGCGTCGTCATTTAGCCGCCCTGCGAGAGTTGGCATTGCGAGAAGTTGCCAACAATATTGAAGACACAGAGCAGTCGAATAGTGATCCTAATACTCAGGCAGTTTGCAACATTCACGAACGAATATTAGCGTGTGTTTCTACTTATCCCAATTCAATCCAATTATTACGTCGAGGCGCACGAATTGCCGGGTCTATGCACGGTCAATTCTATGTATTGTTTGTCAACGATCCGGATCGATTCTTAACGAAACCAGAAAGCTTACATATCGCTACCTGCGAACAGCTTTGTCAAGAATTTGGCGGAGAGTTTATTCATCTAAGAGATTATAGCGTGGTCAAGGCGATCGCTCAGACTGCCCAACAATATCGAATTACCCAAATTGTCATGGGTGAAAGTCGGAAATCACGCTGGCAAAGCTTCTGGAAAGGCTCGCTGACACAGAAAATTCTGCGCTTGCTCAAAAATGTGGATATTCATATTATCTCAACTGATAAATGAATCGATTTGCCAATTAGGCTCTCGCGCATATATATGGGAGAGCCTAATTATCAATTATCAATTACTCGCACTGAGCGTTAGTCGAAGTGTTAATTATCAATTATCTACACGTATTTCTTGAATGCCAAGGTCACATTATGTCCGCCAAACCCAAAGGAATTAGATAGAACGACATTCAAATCTGCGGCGCGACTGACGTGGGGGACATAATCGAGATCGCAACCCTCTTCTGGATTCTCTAAATTAATTGTGGGGGGAATAATCCCGTGATGGATGGCGAGGGCAGAAGCAACGCCTTCGATGCCACCTGCGCCGCCGAGGAGGTGTCCAGTCATCGATTTGGTGGAACTGACGGCAATTTTATAAGCATGGTCTCCCAGAGCCTTTTTAATCGCGGCTGTTTCGGTGGGATCGTTGATGGGGGTACTAGTACCGTGGGCGTTGATATAGCTGACTGATTCGGGTGGTAATCCGGCATCTTTGAGGCATAGAGACATCGCTCTTGCAGCATCGACACCGCCAGGAGTCTGTCCAGTCATATGATAAGCATCGCAGGTCATGGCGTAGCCGACGACCTCGGCGTAGATTTTCGCACCGCGATTGACGGCGTGTTCGAGTTCTTCTAGTACTAAAATGCCCGAACCTTCGCCCATGACAAAACCATCGCGTCCGGTATCGAAGGGGCGACAAGCATGGAGGGGGTCATCGTTACGAGTCGATACTGCTTTGCAAGCCGCAAATCCAGCGATCCCCAGGGGTGTGATTGCTGCTTCTGTGCCACCGCAAATCATCGCTGTGGCGTAGTCGCCCTGAATTAGTCTAAATGCTTCACCGATCGCGTTTGCACCTGCTGCACAGGCTGTTACGGTACAACAGTTGGGGCCTTTAGCACCGATTTCGATCGCGACGAGTCCAGCCGCCATATTTGCGATCATCATTGGAATCATAAATGGACTACAACGACTCGGCCCTTTAGTGAGATAGATTTCTTGTTGTTCTTCGAGGATCTTTAGTCCACCGATGCCCGTACCGATGGTAACACCGACTCGATCGGCATTAGTGGAATCGATCGTCAAACCGGAATCGAGAATTGCTTGCTTGGTGGCGCAGACAGCCAGTTGAGCAAACCTATCCATCCGTTTGGCTGCTTTTTTTTCTAGATATAAAAGCGGGTCAAAATTTTTGATTTCGCCAGCAATCCGACAGTCGTGTTTGGATGCGTCAAAGTGGGTAATCGCACCAATCCCATTTCGCCCACTTACCAAGCCTTCCCAATATTCAGCTAAGGTGTTTCCAATGGGCGTAATCGCGCCTAAACCAGTAATAACAACACGTTTGCGATAGCGTTGCTGTTCTTGCAGATCGGAATTTGCCATGATGAATATAGAGATTGAGATGTGGGGGTGTGGGAGTGTGGGCTGTTAGAGGTGCTGTGCGGAGGGTTGACTCCGCATGGCTGCACCGCATAATTAATTTCCGCGCAGCGGTACTAGCCTGCTTTGGCGTTGATATAGTCAACTACGGATTGAACGGTTTGAAGTTTTTCGGCTTCTTCGTCGGGGATTTCGACATCAAATTCTTCTTCTAATGCCATGACGAGTTCGACTACATCTAGGGAGTCAGCTCCTAAATCATCGGTAAAGTTGGCTTCGGGAGTAATTTTGCTGGCTTCTACTTCCAATTTATCGGCAATTACGGCTTGCACTTTAGCCAATACATCTGCGCTCATATATGTTCCTTTTTAGTTAGATAACGATAATTTAGCTTTCGCACCCGACTGTGGGGTACGTCAATAGCACTCTACATCTTATCTGAAAATGCGCCAAATTAGGGGGGACGGGGGAGGGTGGGAAGTGTGGGAAGTGTGGGAAGTGTGGGAAGTGTGGGAAGGATGTGGGCAGATCGATGGATTATACAAACAAACAGGACAATCAGATTCTCCCCGCTCCCCCCTCCCCACTCCCCCCTCTTTTAATTGCGATCGCTTTAATTACTTCGGTAAAATCTGACTCGTTAACTAGAGGAATTAATTGCTGTAAATATGGTTGATAGCGAAAGAGTTCGTAACCTCGATCGAGTAAATATTCGGCGGCGGCTAAATTGATTCCTTTACTGGTATAACTGTTATAAATAATTGTCGGAGAAAATTTTACGATCGTTTGTTCGCCGCCGATTAATATCGATAATTCATTGCCTTCCGTGGAGATTTTAATTACGTTTATTTTAGAGATCGATTGTTGCTGAATAAATGTATCGATCGTCAGGCAACTAACTTCTTCTATCTCTGTCGTTGAGTCAATTACTTCATTCTCTATAGCTAGATAATTTAATTCACTACTAGATTGTAAAACTAATTTAGATAGCCGATCGCGATCGCTGACAGCATTTTTAAAAATTTTGACATTGTCAATTTGGTTGACTTGACAAGTTTCCTGGAGACAATCGATCGATCCGCTAAATGGTTCGATCGCATATACTATTCCATTTTTCCCAACTCTCCGAGCGGCACTAAAAGTATAGGCACCAACATTTGCACCGATATCGATGACGTTCATTCCAGGTTGAATATACTGTCGCCAAAACTCCAATTCTCGCTCGAACCAATCCCCTTCGGCTAATAAACATCGCGTCGTCGGACTCTGTAAACTGGCAGGTACCGCCAGGGAAATATCTGTGTCAAATGGAATGTAAGTCCAGTGACTATCGATCGGTAACTGCGTCCATTGCCACGGTATTTTAGCCAATCTTTGACTCCCATAATCTAATCCAATTTGCTGCCAATAACTTGCTACTTCCGGCTGTTCCAAATCTCGATAAGCGAGGTATAATGATTGTAAGATAGTCGGATAATCTAGTGCCAGTTCTCCCGCTCGATGAAGATAAACTAATCCTTCTAAGGCTCGATCGCCAATACTATAAATTCCCAGCCGAATATTCGGAAAAATCAGATCGGGCATCAATTGATTCATTAGATGCAATAATCGAATTCCGGTCCGATTATCTAGGGTAATTTGCGTCCGACAAAGTACCTCTGTCAGCATCAGCATGGCTTGAATATAGCCATTATCTGTATTTAAAATTCGTTGCAGTTGTTCGCTTCTACCATTAGTAATATGCGTGCGCGTCAACGGGGGAATATACACGATTCCTGGTTCGATTTCGGCTTCCGTGTAGCTTGGTTGGAGATTATTGATAAAGGCACTAAAGGCAATCTGCGCCGCATCGCTATAATTGCCCAACATACAATTGAGTAAGGCTAAATGCGCCGCACAGAGCGGGTGCTGGTTTAGCTCCGAGCCTGCTTGCACTGCATCAAAAGCAATTTCGGCATACAATCCATGAGTGAGCGAATTATCGCAGCTTTCGGCAGCGACTAATGCGGCGACAGCTAAATTATTCCAATCTAAGGCGGTTTGGGGCTGCTCCCACTGACAGTTATCTAAAAGTCGAGTGAGTCGCGCCGAAGCTGTTGGGGTAATTTCTACCTGATTTTGATTAATGTAGTTGAGATAAGATATTTTCGGATCGAAATCAATAGTCATTCAACAGCCTGTAAATTAAGGGTAGGGGTAATTCATGAATTACCCCTACCCTTAATTTACAGGATTAGCTGATTTTCCTTGTCCCATAATTAACGTGTCGCCTGATGTATGAAAGGAAAAGATGATTAGAAAGAAAAAAAGTGACTGGTGGAGATTGAGATTAGTAGGCAAAAATATTCGCCAATCTCTATCGGTATTTCGCTATGGCGGCAAAGCTTTAGACTTATTATGGACTACCAGCCACACCCTGACTGTATCGCTAGCAATTTTGACGCTGGTAAATGGATTAGTACCCAGTGCGATCGCCTATATTGGTAAACTAATTGTCGATAGTGTCTTAGTGGCTAACCAGAGTGGTTTACAGATAGATCGTCAGACTGCTCTTAATTATGTATGCTTAGAAGCAGTTGCGATCGTGTTATTAGCCGCCGCTCAAAAAGGGTTGGTAGTGTGTCAATCCTTATTACGAGTATTACTAGCGCAACGAGTCAATGAATCGATCCTCGAAAAAGCCCTGACATTGGATCTGGCGCACTTTGAAGATTCCGAATTTTATGACAAAATGAGTCAGGCTCGATCTCAAGCATCCAGTCGCCCGTTATCGCTGATTAACCGCACCTTTGGGCTGTGTCAGTCTGCACTTACCTTAATTACCTTTAGCGGCTTGCTGTGGCAATTTTCAGGCTGGGCGGTGCAAGTGCTAATTGTCGCGGCGATTCCCTCATTTATCGCCGAAACCCGCTTTTCCGAACACGCCTTTCGACTATTCCGCTGGAGATCTCCCGAAACCCGTCAACAGCATTATTTAGAAACATTATTAGCGAGGGAAGATTACGCCAAGGAAGTACAGCTCTATCAGCTCGGTACAATGCTCTTACAGCGTTACCGCAATATCTTTAATCGACTTTATAAGGACGACCGCAATCTGACAATTCAGAAGGGCTTGTGGGGCTACGTACTGGGCTTGCTGAGTACTTTAGCATTCTATGCTGCCTATGCCTGGATTGTGATTGAAGCAATTTCGGGACAAATTACATTGGGCGAAATGACAATGTACTTGATGGTATTTAGACAGGGGCAATCTACCTTTGCATCGGCATTGACATCGATCGGCGGCATGTACGAAGATAATCTCTATCTTGCCAATCTCTACGAATTTCTCGAACAACCGATGCCCCAATCTCAGGGGAAAATTACCCAGGGAACTATTAAAGAAGGAATTAGATTTGAGAACGTTTCATTCAGTTATCCAGATAGTCAGCAGCCAGTTTTAAATAATATCTCATTACATTTACCACTAGGCGAAAAACTTGCAATAGTCGGTGAAAATGGCTCTGGTAAAACTACCCTAATTAAACTTTTAACCAATCTCTATACACCCACCAGCGGCAGAATCTTACTAGATGGAGTCGATTTAAAAGACTGGGATATCGACGTATTAAGACGGAGAATCGGGGTGATTTTTCAGAACTTCGTCCAGTATCAATTTACAGTTGGTGAAAATGTGGGAGTCGGCGATGTCGAACATTTAGACGATCGCAAGGAATGGGAAATCGCCGCTAATAAAGGCATGGCAAAACCCTTCATCGATGTGTTGCCTCAAGGATTCGATACCCAGTTAGGAAAATGGTTTAAAGGCGGACAAGAACTATCTGGTGGACAATGGCAAAAAATTGCCCTTGCTCGTGCTTTCATGCGATCGAATGCCGATATTCTAATCTTAGATGAACCAACAGCCGCAATGGATGCCGAAGCTGAAATGAATATCTTTAATCACTTTCGATCGCTCACTCAAGATCGCATGGTAGTCTTAATTTCTCATCGGTTTTCGACTGTTAGAATGGCTGATAAAATTATTGTAATGGCAAGCGGTGAAATTATCGAACAAGGCAGCCACGAGCAATTAATAGCAGCAGATGGAAGATACGCTCATCTTTTCTCTCTCCAAGCCGCAGGTTATAAATAATATATTCGTATGGAAATTAAAAAACAGTTCACTTTTTCAGGAGTATTCAAGAAATTTCACGAGACAGATATTCTGCCTGTCAAAATTCATAATGCGAATATTATCTGCTGTACAAATGGTAACATCTGGATTGAGATTGATTCTGAAAAGAGTGCATATATTAATCATAAAAGATTTCGCGAATCGGCACCAATTTATCAAGCTAAAGAGTTGAAAAAAGAGGTTTTTGATAGCCTATTATTAGGACTACATTTTTTGGAGTTTGATGAACAAGAACAAGAAATAGTTCAACAACCCTATAAAGGTGATTATGAGATTGAAGGTCAAACAATTGAAGGATGGAAAATAAATGCAATTATTTCTGATTCCAACTTAAAAGTTAGTTTCAAAGCTGATAATTATCAAAATACAGAACGAGAGGGTAAATGTCAAGTTAATCTTAGAGATTTATGTATTCAGTACAATTTAGAGTTGATAGGAAAAGGAGAAACTAAAGAAATCGTATATGGTCTTGCAAATATAGAAGTGATAAGACAATTCTCAGCTAATATTGGCAACCTTGAAGCTGAAATTTATATTGAGTCAGTTTCAACCACAGAGAATAGAAATAAAAATGGTTTGCTAAGTGTAGAAATGACACTTAAAAATATTTGTGAGGACAAACAAATCTCCTATAAAACTTACGCTGCTTGGTTCATATCTCTTCTCTCTTTTGCTTCAGGTCATCGTGTTGAACAAATGTACAGAATCGAGACTGCAAACTATGAAAAATCAAAGATAAAAAGAGAATACTGGTCGGGAGAGAAATTTAATAGCGAAGCAACTGGCAGAGCTGTTATCCAATCACCTCATCTGCCGATTTTTATCCAGCACTGTGCTAAAAAAATGACGTGGGAAACCTTCAGCGATAAAGGTTTAAGCTTGGAATTACGTTGGTACATTAATACTTTCGACAGTAATATGTGCGAGGTAAATTTTTTACTTTTTTGTACTGTTTTAGAATCCCTTAACAAAAAATATTTTAACAATGTTAGCAGAAGACCCATCCTCAGAGAAAATCGTGATCCACAAGAAAAGAATTTACAAAATAGTTTAAAGAAAATGCTTGAAAATTATGGTGTGCCATACCAAGATTTATTCCCAGATCTAGAATTTACAAGAACAAGAAATAAGATTGTTCATGAAGGATTTAGTGAAATCCATGTAAATATTTCGATAGAGCTTCAGAAACTATCAAATCTAATTGTAAGAATATTTCTTTCGATTTTAGATTATCAAGGTGATTATATGGAATCTGTAAAAATTGAGATAGACGATAAGTCGGGATGCAGTCACCACGGATTGATTTGTAGACGCTTTCCTTTGATTAACACTGAAGATAGCACCGTATGAACAACTAATATTTTATCAATTTTATTAAGCAAGTATCCATTCAAAAACAACTATATCTTCGCTCGATAAGCATCGAAAAATAATCGACATAATAATGCAACCTTTCTACTACGCATAACCTGCTTACTAAAGGTATTAGTAACAATGGATGTATGACAGCTATGTCATAATCCTTGTTAAATCCAGATTGAACCCAGGGAGCACAGCTTCGCAACTAAAAGATGTGGGATTTTGCAAGACTTCTGTTTCTTTATCTAATTGATAAACTTCAACCTGTTGGTCTTGGGGATTAATTAATAATCCTAGCTTTACTCCCAACCGTTGGTATTCGAGCATCTTCGTTTGTAGCGCACTCAATCTGTCAGTAGTAGAGCGCAGTTCTACCACAAAATCGGGAACTACAGGGATAAATTGTTTGAGTGAAATGCCATCAATTCTAGATTTTTCAATCCAAGATACATCGGGGGACATTTTCCCACCACCGATGGCTATAAAATCATATCCAGTTGAAGAATCAAAAGTTTTTCCTAGTTCTGTTCGATAGTTCCAAGCTGCAATTTGATAAACTAAACTAACATTTTTCTCGCCACTTTCACCAAAGGTAGGTGCCATGATAATTAGTTCTCCATTGGCGGTTAATTCCAGGCGTAGATCTGGATTATCGAAACATAAGCGATCGAACTGTTCTGGGCTAACATGGAGATCTGTACTTCTGACACTAAGTAAAAACTTTTCTGAATCTGTGGCATAAGAGATAGTCATAAAACCTCCAAATTATTTTCTGCCTTGTTGTT
>NZ_JANOJV010000286.1:0-3986 GCF_031418915.1 Chamaesiphon sp. VAR_48_metabat_135_sub
TGCATGGCCCGTAATCGGCATCTGGTTCACATCCTTGGGTGTATCCACCATGGCATTCAACCTCAACGGATTCAACTTCAACCAATCAGTTGTAGATGCTCAAGGACATGGCATCAACACCTGGGCTGACATCATCAACCGTGCTAACCTCGGGATGGAAGTAATGCACGAAAGAAATGCACATAACTTCCCATTAGACTTAGCAGCTGGTGAAGCTACTCCTGTTGCTTTAACTGCTCCTGCTATCAACGGTTAATATTAACCTTTGATTAGTTAACAAAAAGCCCCTCCGCATGAGGGGCTTTTTGCTAGTTATAGGTAAAGAGTAAATGAGAGCGAAGCAACCATCAATTGTCTTCGCTCAATAAACTTCTGCACGGATTTACTAATTACTAGTCAATGCTGGTGATGATATTTATCTAAATGTTCTACCAAGTCTGCTTACTAATTTACCTTGATACTCTACGATGATTTCTACTTGGTAAGAATTGTTGAACCGATTTGGTACAATATTGTACTTGGTACGATATTCTCCCCGTGGAGCAACAGTAACATTACTTGACGCTTTATCCCTCGCCTCAGTAGATAGTGTCTGTCCTCCTGCATAATTTGGATTAAGCTGCACCCCGATAGTTACCTCGAATGGTCCTGGAGCAGGAACATCGCTATTATTAGCAATGACAGCACGATACTTTCTTTGGCTGGTACTATTATCAATAACCTGTTCAATATCTTTGACTACTAAATTTGGCTTGGCAGCAGGTGGATTATTGCATTTTGCCAGTTCTGCTTTCTTGGCTGAAATCTGTTGAATTACTGCTTTTAGTTCTCTTCTGATTTCAGTCCCTTCTTGGGGAGTAAGAGATGAATTTTCAAGAGATTTTTTAAGATTTTTTTGTTCTTCAATAAGTGAATTGATACCGTTTTGAATTGCACTACAATCAACTGCTGCGACAGCACTTTTAGTAGCAATAGAAATACTTGATACAGGCAGTAAAAGTAAAATTGACATCAATAAGCAACTTAGTGAAATCGGTTTTATTTTCAAGATCGATCGGTTATTGTTTTGACGAATGGATGTTTTCATGTTTTTATTTGCAATGTTTATGATTAGTATAGATTGAGTAAACAGCTAGACAGCTTACTTAATAATGGGATGCGATTGAAACTATGTTCAGGTTGTATGGAATAAGATTTATATGCCTAAACTGGCTATTCTTACGAACAAACACTAAAAAACACTGGGACGATCGGGATGTTATCCTGACTAGCCTCGACACAACACACTAAAATAAATTTGTTATCTGTATAAATTCATATTAGTCCCTTTTATGCTACGGGAAAATAATTTTGTGTTATTTTTTAATATTTCTTGTATTTTCACCTAAAGTGCGAATGTATTTTTTTGAGTTGATTTTGTCACAGTTAGTCGTTATTCACTCCCAAGTGACGTGTATCCACAATGGCGTTTAACCTCAACGGTTTCAACTTCAACCAATCGGTTGTCGATGCTCAAGGTCACGGCATCAATACCTGGGCTGACATCATCAACCGTGCTAACCTCGGTATGGAAGTAATGCACGAGCGTAATGCTCACAACTTCCCTCTCGATTTAGCTGCGGGTGAAGCTACTCCTGTTGCTCTTACTGCTCCTGCTATCAACAGTTAATACCTGTTTGATTCGAGAGATTTAAAAACCCCCTGACTAGTGATAGTCAGGGGGTTTTTGGTGGGGACAGAAACCCGACTTTTCCAAAAAGTCAGATTTCTTGCGTAATGGTTACTCCCTTCCCACCCAAGAAATAGACAATCTGTACCACCATTCACCATTTACCATTCACCATCCACCATTCA
Source organism: Chamaesiphon sp. VAR_48_metabat_135_sub (assembly GCF_031418915.1). Lineage (NCBI taxonomy): Bacteria > Bacillati > Cyanobacteriota > Cyanophyceae > Gomontiellales > Chamaesiphonaceae > Chamaesiphon > Chamaesiphon sp. VAR_48_metabat_135_sub. The sequence goes on from NZ_JANOJV010000286.1 coordinate 1,855, forward strand.
CTCACTACCCTAGATGTCTAATTTGACACTGGGAAGGAAGTAGATCTCCGATCTCAATCGAACACCTAAAACCATTTGCAATTTTGTCTATATTTTGTTACAATAGTTAATATAAAGAATAATTACATCCATATTAGGTTCGATCGAGCTTGGCAATCTACAAAATAGCAGAGCTAGATCTCGAATAAATAAATTTTGAAGGCGTATATCAGCGCACAACGTCTCAGGGAGATAATGAATGAATACCGATGAGTTGCTTAGGCAATATGACAATGGAGAGCGAGACTTTGTGCTGGCTAATTTATCGGATGCATGTTTAACCGAAAGATGTTTGGCGGCGATTAATTTGAGTCAGTCTCACCTAGCTAATGCTAACCTATCAGGATCGAATTTGCAGCGTGCGAACTTGTCAGCAGCAGTTTTGACTAAAGCTACCTTGTGGCGATCGAATCTAACTAGTGCTAGTCTGATGTCAGCTAATCTCAATGAAGCTAATCTAATTCGAGCTACCTTAACTGGAATTGAGGGAAATGGAGCATCTTTGAGAAAAGCAGATTTACGATTGGCTAATTTGCAAGGTGCCAATCTGAGTCAAGTTAATCTCGTCGGGGCTGATTTACGCTACGCCAATCTAACTGGAATCAATTTGACAGGTGCGAATTTGAGTCGAGCAAATCTCACTGGAGCAAACCTATCTCATGCAGATCTGCGTGGCGTAACGCTCACACAAGCAATTTTTGAGAATACCGATATCAGTGATGTTTCATTAGTAGATGTAGATTTGAGTCAAGTCGATCTTCGTCATGCGATTGTAAACTATTGCACGCATCGAAATTAATAATGTAGCAGCGAAAATGCTAGCAACGCTAATTACGCCATATCCCCGACTTCTTGAAAAAGTCGGGGATATATTTGTATTTGCACGATCGAGTCGAATTGGATCGATCGTGATAACGTAGATACATAAATATATTTTGCAATCCCAATTACTAATAACAGCGAGTCATCTGCGGCGATCGAATCTACATTGGTAAACAAATAATGACTAAAATTCCATTATATTTACAAATCGTTGCCGCTTTAATTGTGGCAGTAATAGTTGGTGTGCTTTTAGGGGCAGGAAGTCCAGTTTTGGACAAGGAATCGATCGAGCATTTAGCATTACCTTGTACGCTGATTCTCAAGGCTTTACGTACTTTAGCAACTCCGCTAATTTTTCTGGCAATTCTACATACATTTTTAACAGCAGAGATTCCCAGTAGATCGGGGCGAAAGTTATCGATATTATTAATTACTAATACACTAGTAGCGATCTCGATCGGATTACTAGTCGCTAATGTGTTACGTCCTGGGGCGGGGGGGAAAGCATTAGCAACGGCTCCAACTACTAAAACAGCAATCAAACAACTCGATCCTTGGGGTTTATTATCTGATATTATCCCCGATTCAGTGATTAAACCATTGGTGGATAATAACGTTATTTCGTTGATATTTGTGGCGTTAGCATTTGGGATTGTACTCAGAGCGATTAAAACCGAGCAAGTCAATCAGGGAAAGAATGAATACCTAGCGATCGAGCAGGTAATTGGGTTATTATTTGATGCGGTGATTAGGATTTTACATTGGGTAATTGCCCTAGTACCAATTGCTGTATTTGGAATTGTTTCTAAAACAATCGCGCTCCAAGGATTTGCGCCGTTTAAGTCGCTGGGTTCTTTTGTTGTGGCAGTAATCGTCGCGCTATTACTTCAAGCTGCTTACTATCTGACTAGAGTTAAACTTGGCTCTTGGGTTTCGCCGCAGCAATTTATTCAGGGTGGCTCGGATGCCTTGATTACAGCTTTTTCGACAGCTTCATCTACCGCGACGATGCCGATTACCTTTCAATCGTTGATTGAGAAGGTGGGTTTACGCGAGTCTTCCGCCTCTCTGGGCGCGTTGGTGGGGAGTAACTTCAATAATGATGGTACCGCCCTGTATGAGGCGATGTCAGCCCTATTTATCTCCCAGGTGCTGGGTCAAAATCTATCATTAACCCAACAGGTGATGGTGATGTTGACTTCGATAGTAGCATCTGTAGGAGCTGCGGGGATTCCAGAGGCGGGTTTGGTGACGATGACACTAGTATTTAG
>NZ_JANOJV010000287.1:0-8054 GCF_031418915.1 Chamaesiphon sp. VAR_48_metabat_135_sub
TGAGAGTAAAGGATTGGGCGAGTTGCGCTAGTTCCAAACCGAACCCTTTCATAGAGCCATCGATTCGAGATCGAGATCAAAGTATAGTGGAGAAACAAGTGTGGCACGGATAGCAGGCGTAGACCTCCCTCGCGACAAGCGGGTGGAAATCGGTCTCACATACATCTTTGGAATCGGGTTAACCCGCGCCAAAGAAGTAATAGCAAAGACGGGTGTAAATCCTGATACACGAGTTAAGGATTTATCAGATGCTGAAGTTACCCTCCTGCGGGAACGGGTAGAAGGCGATTATCAGATCGAAGGCGATTTACGTCGCTGGGAATCGATGAACATCAAGCGATTGGTAGACATCGGCTCCTATCGCGGACGCAGACACCGGATGGGTTTACCAGTTCGCGGTCAACGTACTCGGACAAATGCACGTACACGTCGCGGTCGTCGCGCAACAGTCGCCGGGAAGAAAAAAGCTCCAGGCAAGAAATAACATGGTTCGGTGGTTGTGGCAACCCAGAAATAGCCAATTGGCGATTAGTAGCCTCTGTTGTTGCTTTTCGCCAATTAGTGTGTCTAAACCCGTTATCACAGCTACGCTTTGGTCTATATTAACCAAGCAAATCGAACTATCGAATTTCTCAAAGATACACAGTTGATGTTTTCATCGATTACCTCATTGATATTTCAAATACATAGACCGACATGGCTCGACAACCTAGTAAAAAGACTGGACCAAAAAAGCAGAAGCGCAACGTTCCAAACGGCGTAGCTTACATCCAGTCAACATTCAACAATACGATCGTCACGATCTCTGATGCTAATGGAGACGTAATCTCCTGGGCATCTAGCGGATCTAGTGGCTTCAAAGGCGCGAAAAAAGGGACTCCATTTGCAGCTCAAACCGCCGCAGAAAGTGCTGGCAAGCGGGCAATGGATCAAGGTATGCGTCAACTGGAAGTGATGGTCAGCGGGCCTGGTGCGGGTCGTGAAACAGCGATTCGTGCCCTCCAAGGTGCAGGGTTAGAAATAACTCTAATTCGCGATGTCACTCCAATTCCACATAATGGTTGCCGTCCACCAAAAAGACGGAGAGTCTAGATTAATTATTTTTAGTTTGTAGGATCTACGCTGGCGATTGCTAGTGTTAGTAATTATGAATTATTAGTTGTTATGTTAGAGAAGATGTGTTGGCTATCTAGCTGTCATCTGAAAAAAGTTTAAAGTTAAGTACAAACTGGGTAGGGAGGTCACTCTGTGGCGCAGTTTCAGATCGAGTGTGTCGAGTCTAAGACGGAGTCAAATCAAAGTCAATATAGTAAGTTTATCCTGGAGCCTCTCGATCGAGGACAAGGTGTAACGATCGGCAACTCATTACGTCGGGTATTATTGTCCAACTTAGAAGGGACATGTATTACTGCGGTACGAGTAGCTGGATTAATTAAAGACGAAAAAGCTGGTGTCAAGCCAGGTACGGTCAACCATGAGTTTGCTAGCTTAGTTGGTGTTCGCCAGGACGTTTTAGAACTTCTGCTGAACATGAAAGAAGTCAAGCTCAAAAGTTACACCTCTCAACCGCAAATCGGGCGATTGAATGTAACTGGGCCAGCCGAAGTTACAACTGCTGATTTTGAATTACCTTCAGAAGTAGAAGTTGTCGATCCCAACCAGTATGTGGCGACAGTCGCAGCAGGTGGGAAGTTGGAGATGGAATTTAGAATCGAACGTGGCAAGGGCTATCGGTCGGTAGACAAATTCCGCGAACATGGTCTAGCAATGGACATGCTCCAAATCGACGCTGTATTTATGCCTGTTACTCAGGTTAACTACACTACTGAAGATGTGCGAATCGATGGCGCAGTTGAAAAAGATCGGTTAATTCTGGAAATCTGGACTAATGGTAGTCTGACACCTCAAGAAGCACTGAGTGAATCCGCCAAGATTTTGGTCGATCTGCTCAATCCGCTCAAGGATATCAGCTTGGAATCTTTCCAGCCAGAATATGCCGATGAAGAAGATCCTTCTAATCAAATTCCGATTGAGGAGCTAAATCTCTCCGTTAGAGCATACAACTGCTTGAAACGAGCACAAATTAACTCGGTTTCCGATCTGATGGGTTACACCCAAGAAGATCTCTTAGAAATCAAGAATTTCGGTCTCAAGTCCGCTGAGGAGGTTATCGAAGCTCTCGAAAAGCGACTGGGGATCAAACTCCCCCACGATAAATCAGTGAAAGTCTGAGAAGATCGGGGCGCAGTATTAGCGATCGAATAGTGATTTTGGTAATACCGATTACCAACACAAACTCGAACAAATCGCGACTTGCTGTATCGCAAGACCCCAAGGGAGTTTGATCGTAAAAGCATCAAGAGTTGCTGTTAAAAGTACCTCGATAAAAGCATCAAGAGCTACTGTCAAGTAGCTCGATGATTAGTAAAACCAAGGAGAAATATAATGCGTCATCGCTGTCGCGTGGCAATGCTGGGTAGACCAGCCGACCAACGGAAAGCACTGTTACGGTCTTTGACAACCGAACTCATTCGCCACGGTCGTATCACAACAACTCTGGTCAAAGCGAAAGCTATGCGCCCAGCAGTTGAAAAAATGGTTACACTAGCCAAATCTGGCACTCTATCAGCTCGTCGTCAAGCTCTAGGCTATATCTACGACCAAGATTTAGTTCACGCTTTATTTGAGTCAGCACCAGAACGCTACGGCAATCGCCAAGGTGGTTACACTCGCGTCGTGCGGACTGTTCCCCGTCGTGGTGACAATGCAGAAATGGCAATTATCGAACTGATGTAGAGCCAATCGATGGTTCTCTGTTAATTGTGAAGCAATGGCTAAGAAAAAGCACCAACTCATAACTAACAGTCAGACTGAACGTGTTGCTCTAGTTATTCAGTACTCAGGTGCAAACCTGTGTGGTTGGCAAAAGCAACCGCATGGTTACGGGCGGACAGTCCAGTCCGAAGTAGAGAAAGCGATCGAAAAGTTTCTCGGTCAACACGTGGAAATCTATGGCGCAGGTCGCACCGATAGCGGTGTCCATGCAGCGGCGCAAGTCGCCCATTTCGATGATCCTAGTGTGATCCCCGCCACCAGTTGGGCAACAGCAATCAACAATCGGTTGCCAGATGATATCCTCATCCGTGCTTCCGCTCCTGTTGCTGATGATTGGCACGCTCGTTTCTCCGCCAAATATCGACGGTATCGGTACACCATTTATACGAATCGACATCCGAATTTGTTTGTCCGTCCTTATACCTGGCATTATTACCACGAACCGCTCGATATCGCGCTGATGCAAGCCGCCGTAGCACCGATGCTCGGCACCCATCATCTAGGTGCTTTCCATCGGACTGATTCTAGCAGATCTCATTCCTGGGTTGAAGTTCAGGATGTGAGCTGTCAGCAGTCAGGGGACTTCATCCAGATCGAAATTCAAGCCAATGGATTTCTGTATGGCATGGTACGACTGCTAGTTGGGATGTTAGTCAGAGTGGGAAATGGCGATTTATCGCTCGCTGATTTTACCGAAATCTGGAAAAACGACCAACGCGGCGAAGTCCACCATTCAGCAACGGCGAAAGGGCTATGTTTACTCCGAGTCGGATATGCAGATTTCCCTTTTCCTGAGTCAGTCTGGTACGATACCCAACCTCAATTTCTGTTACATCAAAGTTAGTTATATTTATAGCTCTACTCAATTACAAACGTTGGGTTGAGCGTAGCAAAACCCAACCTACAACTGATATAAGATCGTGGAAAAAACATACTTACCACCAACCAATAATACGGCTGATGCCAAGTGGTACATCATCGACGCAGCCGACCAACGCCTCGGTCGTCTAGCTAGCCAAGTCGCAATGGTATTGCGTGGCAAAAACAAACCTACCTATACTCCTCACATCGATACTGGCGATTTCGTCATTATCATCAATGCTGAGAAAGTCCAGGTGACTGGTAAAAAAAGCACTCAGAAAGTCTACAGAAGACACTCTGGTCGTCCAGGCGGGATGAAAACGGAAGTTTTCGCCAAATTGCAAGTCCGAATCCCTGAGCGGATTATCGAACAAGCTGTCAAAGGCATGTTGCCCAAGAATTCTATGGGCAAACACCTATTCACCAAGATGAACGTCTACGCAGGCACCCAGCACCCTCATGCTGCTCAAAAACCTGAAGTCTTGGTTATCAACACTATTCCTAAAGCATAATCATGGTAGAAGCAAGCAAAAAGGCAGTTTACTGGGGTACAGGTCGTCGGAAATCCGCGATCGCTCGTGTCCGTCTCGTGCCTGGTACTGGTAAACTAGTAGTCAACGGCAGAACTGGCGAAGACTATTTCAACTTTCAAAGTGGCTATATCTCCGCAGCGAGATCTCCATTAGAAACTCTCGGTTTAGAAGCTGAATACGATATCCTCGTTAACGCCCACGGTGGTGGTTTAACTGGACAATCCGACGCAGTTAAACTAGGTGTAGCTCGTGCGCTGTGCGAACTCGATCCTAACAACCGTAAACCTCTCAAAGTTGAAGGTTACTTAACTCGTGACCCACGTTGTGTCGAGCGGAAGAAGTACGGTCTGCACAAAGCCCGCAAAGCTCCTCAATACTCGAAACGTTAAAATTGTTTTGTTTGTTAGTTATTTCGTTAGGCTGAGACAGCGATTAAAATTGCCGCTCAGACCGCAAAGTCCGCCCGTCTTGACTCGCTAAACCGTCGGGGAACCCCACGAGCGTGAGCCGCACGCGGACTAAGAGAATGGGAATAGCATGATAAAAACAAACATTAACTGATTAACAATTAATTATCAGGGGTGAAAGTATCCGTTCAAACCAAACCCCTAATACCTAACACCTAATACCTAACACCTAAGATTGTGGCAAAAGCTGATATTCATCCTACTTGGTACCCAGAAGCCAAAGTTTATTGCAACGGTGAAGTTGTAATGACAGTTGGTTCGACTCAACCAGAACTCCGTGTAGACGTATGGTCTGGCAATCATCCCTTTTACACTGGGACACAGAAAATCATTGATACAGAAGGTCGAGTCGATCGATTCCTCAAAAAATACGGGATGTTGGACACTACTGCTCCTGTGGAAACTCCTGCTGCTGAATAGCAAAGTTAATCTAAGAAACCTAGAGATGCGATTTATTTAATTTCGTGTCTCTAGGTTTTTCAATATTTGAAAAGCGTGTGGAGCTAGATGGAGTTTATACTTGGTAGGCTAAACGGCAGACCCAAAAGAGGAATGTAGTCAGATGAGCGCGACAACTGTAGAATTATCACAATTAATCGATAAAATTGCACCGAATTCAACAGTGCTAGATTTGCGTGGCTACGGACTTGAAGCTCTGCCAGAAAATATTGGCGATCTTACCTATTTAACCAAGTTAAATCTTAATGGCAATCGTCTCACCAGTTTGCCAGAGAGCATCGGCAATCTGACTAATTTAACCGAACTCTATCTAAATGGTCATAAACTAACAAACCTACCCGAAAGCATCGGTAATCTCACTAATTTGACCAGGTTGGATTTGAATGGTGGTTCTCTAAGCTCCTTGCCAGATGCGATTGCTAATCTCATTAATTTAAAAGTACTTAAACTCAGTAATAATCAGTTCGACCACATACCAGAGATTCTTTTTCACATACCTAAGTTCAAGGAAATACATTTACGCGATAACCCTTTAAATGATATCTCTAATTTAAAACATGTTCCCGCATTAAATATTACTCGCTGTTATTTGCATTCGGAATTTAAGATTAGCAGAAAACCAGGTACTATTCGAGTTGATATTGGAGACAAATATTTAGACTTAATTTTCTCAAGATTAGATAGTTTTATAAATATAGTTATTAGCCATTATGGTTCGCGTTGTATCTATGCAGACAAGGATGCTGTTCATTTAGTGGTACAAGAAAATATCGATCGCTTTTTGTCATATTTAAGTAAGTTGCCAAAACTAGCTAATTTCTCTTGGGAAGCAGAGATATATCCACCATTTTTAAATTCAAGTGAAGAGCCAATCAATAGATGGGGTTCAAGGCTTGATGAAATAATAATACGTTTGTATTCTTGGCTAAACTCTTGCGATCTATACATTTCTGGCAGACACCTAAAATACTTACCTGAGAGTTTGTCTAAGATCGAAAGTTTAAAATCAATACGATTTGGATTTAATTTATTGCAAGATTTATCTATTTTAAATCAATTACCAAATCTAAGTAGTGTTAATTTCCTCAATGCAGATCTACCTCGTCGCTATTGGACTAAGTTGAGCGAATGGAAGCCAGAGTGGTTGTTAGATGAAAATAATACTGAAATCAGGCGGAGGATAATAGATCGAGTTGGCTATGAAAAAATCTGTGAAGTACTCAACGCAACAAAAATTGATACTTGGCGAGAATATGTATTGTTAAAGATAGACGATTTTCAGCCAGTTTTTGAACAGCAAACATGGCCTCAGAAACCTGTCGGTAAAGAACCAATCGTATTACTGAAGATGACTTGTCCGTCAACGGGGCACATTCACATACTGAGAATACCGCCAGAGATGACTAGTGCGGAAGATGCGATCGTCTGGGTCAATCATGGTATTCATCCCGATCGATTTACTGTGCAAACATAATTTATATTTTGACCTTGTAATTTTAAATCATTATTCTCTAACTATTATTTTAACTAATTATGCGTTTATTTATTCTCTATCACTTCTATCACTTCTAGCGATACTTACTTAATATTCAACCACAAGTCTTGGGTTGAGCAGAGCGAAACCAAACCTACACCTACCCTCTAAAACAATGGCAGAATCATATTTACTCGATAAACTCAAATCCGTCGAACAAACATTTCACGAACTCACTCGTAAGCTCGGAGATCCAGATATTGCCAGAGATGCAAGTGAAATGCAACGGATCGGCAAAGCTCGCGCATCTCTGGAAGAAGTTGTCGAAACCTTTGAAATCTGGAAACAAGTTCAAGAGGACATCATTACAACTCGCCAACTTGTCAAAGATTCGGGCAACGATCTCGAACTGCAAGAAATGGCGACAATCGAAGCTGGAGAACTTGAAGCCAAAAGCGACGAACTCGAAAGCAAACTCAAAGTTTTACTCCTACCTAAAGATCCTAATGATGAACGCAACATCATGTTGGAAATTCGGGCAGGTACGGGTGGCGATGAAGCCGGAATCTGGGCTGGCGATTTAGTACGCATGTATTCTCGCTACGCGGAAACCCAAAACTGGAAAGTTTTTCTAGTCAGTGAATCTCTGGCTGAAATGGGCGGATTTAAAGAAGCCGTACTGGAGATTAAAGGCGATCGAGTCTACAGCCAACTCAAATTTGAAGCTGGCGTACATCGGGTGCAACGGGTACCATTAACCGAATCTGGTGGACGGGTGCATACATCCACCGCGACTGTCGCTATTATGCCGGAAGTTGATGAAGTCGAGATCTTCATCGATCCTAAGGATATCGAAATGAGTACCGCTCGATCGGGTGGTGCTGGTGGACAAAACGTGAACAAAGTAGAAACCGCCGCCGATTTATTCCACAAACCTACTGGAATTCGGATTTTCTGTACCGAAGAACGTTCTCAACGCCAGAACAAAGAACGCGCCATGCAAATTCTGCGGGCTAAATTGTACGATATCAAACTGCGCGAACAACAAGAAGAAGTAACTTCCATGCGTCGCTCCCAAGTTGGAACCGGATCTCGATCGGAAAAAATTCGCACCTATAATTATAAAGATAACCGCGCCACCGACCACCGACTCGGACATAATTTCGGTCTAGAGAAGGTGCTATCTGGCGATCTGGAGGAGGTAATTCAAAGTTGTATTTCCCAAGACCAACAAGAGCGTTTAGCCGAGTTAGCAGCCTCTACAGGTGGCTAAATTAAACAGTAACATTAGAGCTAAAAATCGATGAATACAGTACGAGGCGATCTGATTGAATTAGCCAAAGCTGGAGCATTTGATGTCATCATTCAGGGTTGCAATTGTCAATGTCGAATGGGGCGGGGGATTGCTCTAACTATTAAGCAGCA
>NZ_JANOJV010000288.1:0-14096 GCF_031418915.1 Chamaesiphon sp. VAR_48_metabat_135_sub
TGATCAATACGGCGATCGCCTGTGCCGAGAATTCCCCTCTGATGGCTCAGGCGATGGGTTTAGCTGCCGTATCGGGGCGATTGGGATATCTCGCGGGGCGAATTCCGATCGCGACAGTAGCAGCAGCTAGTTCGCCACTAACTGGGACAATCACATCGAAGCAACTGTAGTTAAGCGATCGGTCGCGATCGCGCGCACGATGTCACTTTGGGTGATAATTCCGATCGGGTGCCGATTCTTATCCACCACAGGTAATCGATGAATCTTTTTATCATGCATAATTCTGGCTGCTTCTGGGAGCGTGGTATCTGCATCAATTGAGATAACGTGAGGAGTCATTACTTCTCCAACTGTTTGACCTAAAGTTTTGTGTAAATTTCGATCGAATGTTGCCGGATTTTGGAAGAAAATTACACCACCTAAAAATATCATATATGGTGGTTCATCGAGACCTTTTTCCCGCCACATTAGATCGGATTCAGAAAGTACCCCTACTAACTTCCCTGCATCATTAACTACTGGCAAGCCGCTGATTTTACGATCGACTAAAAGCTGAACGGCTTCCGCCAGAGGCATTGTAGGTGAAACTGTTAGCACATCACGAGTCATCCAACTAGCAACAGTTTGGGTCATGATTTACCTCGTTGTTAAAGATAGGTAATTAATTGAAACGATCGATTAATATTCTCGATATCTTTATTATAGTTAAGCGAATGATAATCGAATCGAAACATTATAATCTCTTAATTACTATAACAACCGCCAAGCTTGTGAGGACATACCCCCGACTTCTTGGAGAAGCGGCGTTTTTATGCGGGGGGAACCCCCGCATAAAAAAACGACAAGACAGTCGGGGGTATTGCAGTAATGGTCGAGATCTAATCGCCCTAACCCTAAAGCCCAAAGCCTAAATTAAGCAGCAATAAACTTCATCGATATGCCGTTCATACAGTAGCGTAATCCAGTCGGTTTAGGACCATCTTCAAATACATGTCCTAAATGTCCGCCGCAGCGACGACAATGGACTTCGGTACGGGTAGAAAATAATGATTTATCGACGGAAGTCTCGATCGCCCCTGGGATCGGATCGTTGAAACTCGGCCATCCTGTGCCACTATTAAACTTTGTCTCAGAGACAAATAGCGGTAAATCGCAGCCAGCACAGACAAATTGACCTTTGCCATACTCTTTGTCTAGAATACTCGTACCAGCACGCTCTGTACCATGTTTCCGCAGCACGCTAAACTGTTCGGGTGTCAGGATCGCCTTCCACTCTTCATCAGTTTTGGTGATTTCAAATTCGCCTTGTGTCTTCGCCATTGGGGGTGTTTTTGAGGATAAAAAATAAAGTCCGCCAGTAGCACCGATCGGTACTAGCACAGCCGATAATAGAGTTCGTCTTTGCATCTTGCCTTAGATCTCAAGATTATCTAGATTTTAACAATTATCTAGGTTTTAGGTTTTAGGCTCTAGGGTAAAGGAAATTCATATTCCCCAGTCCCCCAGTCCCCCAGTCCCCCAGTCCCCCAGTCCCCACCCCATGCAATTCCCCGATTTAGACAAACTAACCCTCGCTCAACAAGTCGCCCAAATGGTGGTTGTCAGAGCCTCTAGTCATTTATTCGACCATCAGATCCAATATCCTGAATTTGGGGAATGCGATCGAGCGACGCTGAAGCATTGGATTGTCGATCTTGGTGTGGGTGGGGTAATTTTTTGGGGTGGAAATGCGGGAGAATTAAGCTTGCGAATTCAACAGTTGCAAGCCTGGGCGACATATCCCTTGCTGATCGCCGCTGATATCGAGGAAGGAGTAGGGCAAAGATTTACAGGCGGTACTTGGTTTGCGCCACCAATGGCTCTCAATGCGATCGCCCAGACAGATTTACCAAAGGCGATCGAGTATGCTCGCAAAATGGGCGCGATTACTGCCCAGGAGGCTCTAGCAGTGGGGATAAATTGGATTTTGGCTCCAGTAGTCGATGTGAATAATAACCCCGCTAATCCGGTGATTAATATTCGATCGTTTGGGGAGACTCCCGAAATTGTCAGTAAGTTAGCCACTGCCTATATCGAAGGAGCGGCAGAATATCGGGTGTTAACCTGTGCTAAACATTTTCCTGGACATGGGGACACTGGGGTAGATTCACACTGGGCATTGCCCGTAATTTCCCACGATCGAGCGCGATTAGATTCGATCGAGTTCCCCCCTTTCCGTGCGGCAATTAAAGCGGGGGTAGATAGTGTGATGAGTGCCCATTTATTGATTCCCGCCCTCGATCCCGAAATGCCTGCGACGCTTTCGCCACGGATTTTGACTGAGGAATTACGACATAATTTGGGTTTTGAGGGGTTAATTAGTACTGACGCTTTGGTGATGGGGGCGATTGCCGATCGATATGGGGCGAATGATGCGCCTGTAATGGCGGTGGCGGCTGGTTCGGACATTATTTTGATGCCTGTAGATCCGGAAATTGCAATTCAGGCTGTCTGTCATGCAGTGGAGTCGGGGCTGATTAGTGCGGAGCGAATTAAAGCTAGTGTGGGGCGGATTTGGCGATCGAAACAGAAGTTATTTGACGAGTGGGATGGGATTACGCTCACTCAGTCACCAGTCAATAGTCAAACCGCAGCATTAACGACACTCGCCCAGCCCAAATCGATGGCGGTTGCGGCTGGAATGTTACAAGACTCGATCGTGACTCAGGGCAATTTACCATTAAAACCCACTGCTGGTAAAAATATCATCGCCCTCGAAGAAATCCTCGACACTACCTTCCTCAGTCGTAGCACCCCAGCCGTTACCATCCCCGCCAAACTCGGTTATCAACTCCAACTAATTAACCGCCATAGTCCCACAATTACCATTGCACCTGAAGAGTCAGCTATTCTCCAACTTTTCATCCGTACCAGCCCATTTTCTGGCGGATTGGGAATTACCTCCGTGGCGAAAAAATTGCTCAAACAACTATTAGCCAATGGACAATTACAGGGATTAGTAATTTATGGGAGTCCTTACTTAAGGGCCGATTTCGCACCACTTTTACCGCCAGAAGTACCGCTGGTGTTCTGTTATGGACAAATGGCTGCAGCTCAATCGATCGCTCTATCACAGTTGTTTGAAAGTAAGTCTACTACTTAACGTCAGTTTTTCCCCGCTCCCCGCTCTAGCTTGTCATCCTAGCAAAGTCAACTTCGTTGCCAATCTAACTTGACTTGTATTCTACAAGTAAGTATGGTAATTTCATTATCACTTGCAAAATGCAAATTGTATGTCCCAGCAAACACCAGCACCCGTTCGTCTGATTACGATTCCGGTCAGCCACTATTGCGAAAAAGTTCGCTGGGCATTAATCAGATCCCAAATTCCATTCGTGGAAGATCGGCATATGCCACCCTTTCATCAGTTCTTTACCAAGCGAGTTGGTGGAAAGTCAGTGCCTGTTTTGGTCACGGCAACTAAAGTTTTGACAGACTCGGCAGATATTTTGAAATATGTCGATGAGATCGCACCCCCAGCAGCCAAACTTTATCCGACAAATCCCCAAGACTTACAGCAGGTAGAGGATCTGGTCAAATCTTTTGACTTGGTGTTAGCACCAGCCGTTCGTCAATGGGCTTATTTTCATATTGTGAGCGAGAAAAAGCTGATTCAACCGCTCTTTTGTCAGGGTACGCCGTGGTATCAGAAGCTGTTATTTCCAATTATCTTTAAAAAAATTCCCGCTGAGATCGTCAAGGAATATGATATCAATCCAGCATCGGCAATCGTAGCCCATCAGAGCATTACTGATATTTTTGAGATGGTTAGTAAGCTATTGGCTGATGGTCGGCGTTATTTAGTGGGAGATCGATTCTCCGCAGCAGATTTGGCGTTTGCGACATTGGCAGCACCAATTATCAGCCCAGCGGGTTACAGTATCAAGCTACCGGCAATGAGCGCGTTACCAGCTCAGATGGCTAAGGGTATGGAAATATTTCAGGCTACTCCGGCTGGAAAATTCGTCATCCGTCTATATCAAGAAGAGACAAGATAGCCTCAAAATTAGATCGTTCGGCCAGTAAAGATTATCGCCGAACTAGTGCCGCGTAGTACTAGTTTAGGTCAGCCAAATTCAGATGACAGCGGCAAGATCGCCGACTTCTCGAAGAAGTCGGCGATCTTGGGGATCTAGCAACTACAGATTTGTAGAAATCGCACCTACAGGACAAGTTGGGATACATTGCTCGCAGACGATACAACGCGATCGAGTAAAATTGAGTCTGAAAGTTTCAGGATTAAGATTTAGAGCTTCCGTGGGGCAGACCCCAGTACACAAGCCACAATCCACACAAACATCCTCATCGACAAAAATTTCCTTATTAGCTGTTGAAACTTGGATACCTTGAGAACGCATCCAATCGATCGAAGCTTCGAGTTCGTCGATATCTCCAGCCAATTCTACTACCAACTTGCCAATTTGGTTCGGTGCTACTTGGGCGCGAATAATATTTGCAGCGATATTAAAATCCTTTGCCAGCCGATAAGCCACTGGCATCTGAATCGCCCGTTTGGGGAAGGTAAGAGTAACCCGTTTTTTCACAATGGGAATGGGGATAGAAAGGCGATTGAGATCGATCCCATTTTAACCTGAGTTCGGCGATCGAGAAGATAGGTTTTAGGTTTTAGGGAAAAGGGGTAAGGGAATCAATATTCCCCCACACCCCCAAACCCCAATCCCCTACCCTCTCGCGAAATCCGACTTCCCCCCAGTCTTGCTAATCAGCCGAATATTTTCAATTTGCATCGACTTCTCCAGTGCCTTCGCCATATCGTACAAAGTTAGAGCTGCGATCGATACCGCAGTCAAAGCTTCCATCTCTACCCCAGTTTCCGCTTTGATTGTCACAGTCGATCGAATCTGAATCCCTGGTAAATCTCGATCGGGAATCAATTCTACCACCACCTGACTCAAGGGGAGGGGATGGCACAGCGGAATCAGATTGGCAGTCTGTTTCGCCGCCATGATGCCCGCAATCCTCGCAGTACCCAGCACATCACCCTTGGGTGCATTACCCGCTAAAATCTCTTCTAGAGTACCCAGAGACATGCGAACTTGTCCCCCTGCAACAGCGGTACGCTTGGTTATCGGCTTGTCGGCGACATCTACCATCTTGGCTTCCCCACGATCGGTCAAATGTGTAAGCTGAGAATTAAATTCGATTTCGTCAGGAAAATTTTGCATTTTTAGAAAAAGGTATGTTATATTAGAGAGCGGACATGGGCAAGTAGCTCAGTGGATAGAGCTTCTGACTACGGATCAGAAGGTCGGGGGTTCGAATCCCTCCTTGCTCACTATATACAAATAACTCTCCATAAGAATGGGGAGTTATTTTTTTTACTTTGTAGCTCAGTAGATAGAGAAAATATCACTTACTATATACAATAGATGAGATAACTACGAATAAGGCGCGACAAAATCGGGAGGAACTAAATCATCCTCAGGACAATCGTTGACACTGGACCTTAGAATTGACTGTCATAGTTTCGATCTCCGTAAACTTGAGCGAGCACAGTATGCTACCACTTGCCCCAGATACTCTTTTGCAGCAACGTTACCGTATCCTCAACCTGCTGGGAGATGGAGAATTGGGGCGAATATATCTCGCAACCGATCGAGGTCGTGGTGATGCTTCTTGCGCGATCGAGGAACTCATCCCTGCTGTCAAATTTCCCAGCACGGTAGCCAAAGCCAAAGAATTTTTCAAACACGAATCCACACTACTCTATCAACTTCAACATCTCCAGATTCCCCGCTTCTGGGCAAGTTTTGAAGAACAAAATCGGGTGTTTTTAGTGCGAGACTATATGCCTGGTAAAACATATCAGGATCTCTTGGAAGAACGTCGCGATCTTGGCAAGGCATTTAGTGAAGCTGAAGTCTGGCAATTTTTACTCCAAATCCTCCCCGTTGTGGGGTACATCCATAGCAAAGGTGCCGTCCATAAAGCGATCTCTCCAGCGCATATTTGCTGTCGCGATAGCGATCGATTGCCCGTCTTAATCGACTTCGGTGTCGTCAAAGAATTTGTCAATAAATTGCAGGGAATCCCGGTCATTCCGCCTGGATCAGGGGGGCAATCTAGTTACGCTCCAGTCGAACAAATCAAAAGCGGACAAGTCTATCCCAATAGCGATCTTTACGCCCTGGCGGTCACAGCGATGGTGTTATTAACTGGCAAAGAACCCAGTGCTCTATTTCAAGGCGATCTCATCAACTGGGATTGGCGGCAATGGACGCAGATCGGTGATGAATTTGCCAATGTCTTGGGGCGAATGTCTAATCTCCACCCCAACGATCGCTATCAATCGGCAATCGAAGTATACCGAGATCTCGAATCTCTGAATATCCCCAACAGTCCAGCACCAGAAACAGCAAGACCCCAACCGTTTGGAGCCTCAGCCATCCCCACAGTGGTAGTAGGTGCCAAAAGCATCCCCTCAGCTAGCAATCGCATCCAAACGGCAATTACCAATTTCAATGCCAAATCTTTCTGGGAAAAGCCCCAAGTTTTTATTCCCCTGGGCTTGCTGATTTCGCTGCTCGCTAGTTTTGGCTCTTGGTTTGTAGTCTCGCAACTACTCCACGATCGATCGCCAGATCCCATCCCCAGCACCCCACCCAAGCAAATCGATTTTGACAATCCCACAATTCCCGACAATACCAGCACTTCCAGCCCAACGCCTACCGATACCCTGCAACCAGACATCGATCGACCGATCGTCAAAGAAGGGACGATCGACCCCAAGACCCCCGTCAGATTCCGGTTCGCGGCTCTGGCTGGGCAAAATCTAGATATTCAGCTAGTTGCGCCGATCGGCCAAAATGCCGCGCCGATCGATCCTTCCACGCCGATTACTACCCCGATCTCACCAATTAGTCCCAACCCCAGTCAGAAAAAAGATCCCAAGTCTAATAATAACCCCCCAATATCTCCGACCCCCGCCGCAACTCAAGTGCTGATGACCATTACCTCGCCCACAGGTGGCCCGATCGATAGCCAATCTGAGCGAGTCGTAGGTTGGCGGGGTGCAATTCCCGTATCGGGAGAATATACGATCGAGTTACGGCCGATTCAAGGCTTAACTGGGAAAACATTCCCCTACAAACTGAGCATCACGCAAATATCTGTCATCCCTTCACCCTCACCTTTAACCCCGACTACCCCTGAGACAGAAGCGACACCATCCATTGGTGCGCCCCTACCCAGCGGTAATGGAATTAAAGATCTCCCCAGCAATCCCAACCCAAATTTACCCAGTAGCAACACTCCCAGCATTTCCCCCGACCCAATTCCAATCGTCGTACCCAAAGCTACACCGATCGAATCAGAACGCCCAACTCGGAATATAAGACGCAACCGAACTGAAGCAGAACCCAATCGCCAAGTCAGGGAACGCGAACGGGTCAAATCGAGCGAAGAGGCAACTCCCGCCCCCCGCCGCCGCAATCGGGTGGAATCTAGTGAAGCGGAAACTCCGACCCCCCGCCGTCGCCGCACTCGTCGGACTGATTCAGAAACACAATCCCAGCCCAGTCCTTCACCAAAAGCGGCTGTGGAAGAGAAAGCGATTCCCATCGCCGTACCAGAACCACAGATCGGTATACCCGTACCCCTTCCCAAAAGTCAAACATCACCAAGTAAAACTGATAGTGATGGCACAACCCCGCCATCAGGTAGCGATGCTACCGATCCAGGCTAATTGATTTTGGATTTTTGATTGGGACTTTATTAAACGCTAATGTGGCCATCTTTTTAATCCCGTATCCCGAATCCCGAACCCCGAACCCCTAACCCCTAACCCCTAACCCCTAACCCCTAGTTTAATGCTGCTAATTACTAGTACCGATACAGATGCGGGGAAAACCGTCTTGACCGCAGCATTGGCTGCTTATGGGCAAAAACATCATCCACTCCAAAATTGGGGGATTATCAAGCCGATTCAATGCGGTACGGGCGATCGAGAGTTTTACGCAGAAGTGTTCGATCGAGCTATGAGCGAGACTGTCCCGATTTATCTAGAAAAACCCCTCGCGCCACCAATCGCCGCCGCCCAAGCAGGTGTACATATCGATCTGGGCATCGCTTGGCAGGCTCTCCAACGGATGCAACAGCAGCACGATTTCGTCTTGGTAGAAGGCATCGGCGGCTTGGGTACACCAATAACTGACGAACTCGTCATCGCCGATTTAGCTAGAGATTGGCGATTACCCGCAGTATTAGTAGTCCCAGTTAAACTCGGATCGATCGCCTCAGCCGTCGCAAATGTCGCACTAGCTAGACAATACAATGTCCAGTTACGCGGAATTGTCCTTAATTGTACTCGCCCACTTTCCACAACAGAAATCGCCAATTTCGCCCCAGCCGACTTAATTCAATCTCTGACGACCACTCCCGTCCTCGGTTGTCTTCCCTATCTCTCAGATCTTCACGATCTCGATGCATTAGCCGCAGCAGCAGCCGATCTAGAATTAGAGATCTTATTGCCAAATCTAGCGGCTAGCCGAATGATTGCTGCGTAATTTAAGGATCGTGAGTTAGGAGAAGTCGTAATCGATCGATTCCAGACACTTTTAAGGCAATGTGTCGCAGATGACTTAGAGCTTTATTCATAGTGGCTCCGTATTATCACTAGTGTCTAATGTTCATCACAATTTCTGCAAAAGCTAAAATATACGTATTATCACTAGTCTCAAAAGTTTATTTTACTCTCCATAATTGAGAATATACTGAATTTTTCGTCGGGCTCGATATTTCGAGCTTAACGAAACTTTTCCTTAAACTTAGTATTTAGGAAATCCTTCAAATGTCCGTTAAACACCCCGTAGTCCGAATTTCCGTCGCAGTTTTATCTGCGGCAACACTCAGTCTAGCAATGACTGGCATCGCTTCAGCCGCAGCGATCAGATCTGGATTTAATGGCAACACCCTAGCTGCTAATGACGATGGTTCTACTGGCTTAGTCTCTCTGGGCTTTACAGCCAATTTTTTTGGTACTAGCTACTCTAATACTTATGTCAATAACAACGGTAACTTGACTTTTACTGGGGCATTAAACCAATATACACCTACGGGTATTACAGGTGGTAGTAGTCCCATTATTGCAGCGTTTTTCGCAGACGTACATACTGGCGTTGCAGGATCTTCTCCTGTTACCTATGGGACAGGAACAGTTGGTGGTTACAATGCTTTTGCTGCCAACTATGTCAATGTCGGCTATTTTGGTTCTTCGACCTCCAAAAATAATAGCTTTCAGGTTGTGTTGATCGATCGTGGAGATACAGGTGCTGGTAACTTTGATATTGAATATAACTACGACCAAGTACAGTGGGAAACTGGTACATTTAGTGGTGGTGATGCTAATGGTTTAGGTGGCACATCTGCTCGGGCTGGTTACTCCAATGGTGCAGGCACATTTTATGAGTTCGCTGGTTCTGGGGTCAATGGTGCTTTCTTAGATGGTGGCCCAGCCGGAACGTCATTGATCGCTAATAGTCTCAACAGTAATGGCGTTCTCGGTCGTTATACATTTAATGCCCGAAATGGTGCAGTTGTAGTGCCTCCCGCAGATGCAAGTGTTCCCGAACCTTCTGACATGCTGGGAACTGCTGTCGCTGGGTTTGCAGTGATTGGGCTAAAGCGTAAATTATCCTCTGGTAAAAAAGCTAAAATCAAAATTTCTGGTTAAATGCGGTTGCTGCTAGAACAAAGCGGCGATCTGTATTAATCTTTGAATATTTATAAAGATCGATCTTGGTATTGAAGCTCAATTAGAATGAGTGCGCCAAGATCGATCTTTTTAGGTTAACGTCTGTGTGAGATTGAGGTTGGGGCAATTCATGAATTGCCCCTACCTCAATCTCACACGATCGCTTAAATCGGTGGATCGTCGCAATCTCAACTAAAATGAGTAACTTAAGATCGATCTTTTTCCGTCATGCGTTTTGACCTCATCACACTATTTCCTGAATTTTTTACTTCTCCACTTGGCTGTGGCTTAATGAGTAAAGCTTTAGCTAAACAGATTGCGTCGGTACATATTACCAATCCCCGCGATTTTACATTCGATCGACATCATAAGGTTGATGATGAGTCCTATGGCGGTGGTGTGGGGATGGTGATCAAGCCGGAGCCGATTTTTGGGGCAATCGAGTCTTTACCCATTTTGCCACGGCGACAGGTGCTATTAATGAGTCCTCAGGGACGGACGATCGATCGTGCCTTATTTCAGGAATTGCAGAGTGATTACGACCAATTAGTGCTAATCTGCGGTCATTATGAAGGCATCGACGAGCGAGTGATGAATATTGTCGATCGAGAAATTTCGCTCGGTGATTTCGTGCTAACTTGTGGGGAGATTCCTGCATTGACATTAATTAATGGCATTACCCGCTTACTGCCTGGTACCGTTGGTAAAGTAGAATCCCTCAACGCAGATAGCTTTGAAGATGGCTTACTCGATTATCCCCACTATACCCGTCCTGCCGAATTTCGCGGTTGGCGCGTTCCCGATGTTTTAATGTCTGGCAATCATGAGAAAATTGCCAAGTGGCGACATCAACAACAACTCGATCGAACTCAAACTAAACGCCCCGACTTATATACAAAATGGTTGGAAAATATCGACAAGAAAAAGCCTCCTCTAAGTTAGAGCAGGCTGGCAATTTTAATGGAACCCCGATTTTAACTGCAATCCGACCGACAATACTTACCGAGTTTAGAACCGGAAACCAGCACCGAGAGTTACACTAGTAGTCGAACCATTGCTACTCAACGGTACATCCAAAGCTGCTTTTAACTGAACGCTATCAGTTACATCAAAATCAGCTCCGCCGACAAAGCTTACATTAGTTGTACTACCACCACCATTACCACTGAAAACATCTACAGATCCGCCAACAAAGGGAGTAATTTGAAGTTTGTTGCCAGCATTTGGAAGATTAAAATCATAAGTCAGCGCAGCACCAAAGTCAGTACCGCCACTAGGAAAATAAACAAAGGGGCGAAGGGAGAGACTATCGCTCACGCCGAATTTAGAATCAATCCCAAAATCAGTAGAACCACCACCGATAGAAATTGATGGACCGATCGAATTTTTGCCCATTTCTGCCCTAGCAGGCGCACTCATTCCTAGAGCTACAACTGAGGAACAGACCATAACTAATGCAACAATATTCTTTTTCATTTTAGTTTCCCATTTTAAGTAGATTTCTCAACGAACTCTGTGGTGCAGTATCTTTAAAAGAGCAGCATCACCAAATCTGAGTCTTGTCTGAGTTAAGTTTCAGGCTCTAATTTTGTCCTGGTTACTCAATTTGACGATAGCCAATTATGGAAAGTTCCAACGCAAGTTTCGATCTATAAATACGACAGAACATTGGTTTCTATCTCCCCGCTCCCCCCTCCGCCCTCCCCCTAATTTAATAGATGATTAGCTACCTCAAAGGCATCGCCATCCAAATCCAGACTCCAGCTAATAACAAGACAATGTTGATATTGGAAGTAGATCGAATCGGCTATGAATTGCAGGTTCCCCAGCGGATGATAATGGAAGTAGTGCTAAATACCGAACTTCAGGTATTCACTCACCAGCAGGTACGCGAAGATGGAATCTCCTTATATGGTTTTAGTTCCGCAGCCGAACGAGATTTATTTCGACAATTAATTAGTGTCAGTGGAGTCGGCGCGAGTCTCGCGATCGCTCTATTAGATAAACTAGGATTAGCCGATACCGTTTCGGCGATCGTCACCAGCAACATTCAACGTCTATCCACTGCGCCAGGAGTAGGTAAAAAAACTGCCGAACGTCTAGCCCTCGAATTGCGGAGCAAACTCGGACAATGGCGAATTTCCGCAGGTTTGAGCGAATCACTCCCCCTGACAAATTTGAATCCAACTATGCAGGCTGAAGTGGAGATGACATTGTTAGCGTTGGGCTATACAAATGATGAAATTCTTCATGCTTTACAAGCGATCGGTCAAGATAGTTTAATGGTTAAAAGTCCCAACATTGAAGACTGGTTGCGTCTAGCGATCGCCAGTATCTCATAGATTTACTCACAGCTTGCAACAAATTGAGAACCCCTAATTGGGGCAATGAAAAATTTACCCTTTACCCTTTACCCCTTAACCTTTACCCCCACTAGTATGGTATTCTAATGGTTGGCTTTTCTCATCGCCGATCGATATAATCTCTGCAAAAAAAGCGTTCGATTGTTACAACTAAACTAGACACTACCCACTATAATTACCATTTAAAATTATTTCTATGTCCTCATCGCCCCAGTCTGAAGATTTCGATGACGCTGAGTTAGTCACTCTCACCGATGAAACGGGACGGGAACTACCCTGTTTCATCGAGCGCGAACTCGAACTCGATGGTAAAACTTACTTGCTATTATTGCCAGAAAATGCACCAATTGAAATCTTCGCTTGGGATGAAGACGATGATATTACCGAACTAGTTGCTGTCGAAGAAGAGGAAGAGATTAGTCGCATCTTTGCCGATGCTCATGCGGTACTATCCGAACAAAATCTTACTCTCAAGCGGACTGCATTTACACTCAGTGCGGTCGGGGAATTACCACCCCTAGATCCAACTGAAGTAGTGACAATCGAACTCGATGAAGAAGACGAAAGCTTAGAACCAGAAGAATTCCAAATCTTGGCGAGGTTTTATAATGAAGAGCAAGAATATGCGATTTGCACCCCTGTAGATCCTCTCCTATTCTTCGGTAAAGCCGATGAGAAAGGGGCTATTTCGCTGCTTTCCGAAACAGAAGCCGAACAACTCCAGCCCATGCTCGAAGACATGTTATTGGATGAAATCTAGATCTGGAGAATTACCCTTGAAACGGTCCAAAACTACTCCTAAGTGGTTATTAATTTCAGCACCAATTGCACTGCTGACAGTCCTTGCTGGCGGTATCGGCACATTCTGGTGGAACGGAGTAACCGCACCACCTACTGCCGATCCTAACGCTAAAAGTATCCAAATCCAAGTCAAATCTGGCACCTCCGCTCAAGCGATTGGCAAAGAATTAGAGGAAAAAGGTGCGATTAGGTCCCAACTCGCCTGGAAACTGTGGACATCCTGGCAGACAAAACAGGGCAAAGGTTCGCCGCAAGTTGGTACTTACGAACTATCTCCGAGTCAGCCATTACCAACCGTCGCTGCCCAAATTTTGGAAGGTAAAGTAGTCCAGTCTGGCTTTAAGATTCCTGAAGGTTGGAATATTAAGCAGATGGCTAAATACTTTGAAAAGGAAGGTTTCTTCAAGGCTGCTGATTTTATTGCTGCAACCAAAGAAATTCCTAGAGACAAGTTTCCCTGGCTACCAGAAGGAATTCCCCATTTAGAAGGATTCCTCTTTCCCGAAACCTATAAAGTACCTACCGAAACCATTACACCTAAAGGCGTTGTAACACAGATGCTCAAGCAATTCGAGCAGGTAGCTTTACCCGAATACCAAAAGGCTGCTGCAACTCAAAAACTAAGTCTGTTGCAATGGGTGAGTTTATCAAGTGTAGTCGAAAAAGAGGCCGCCGTTGCGATCGAACGTCCGAAGATTGCTGGTGTGTTTACCACGAGACTAGCTAAAAATATGCGGCTAGAATCCGATCCTACCGTAGAATATGGCTTGGGTCTCAAACAAACTGCCGATAGACCCTTAACTTTTGCAGAGGTTAAGCGTCCCAACCCCTATAATACATATATGAATGCCGGAATTCCACCTGGTCCGATTGCCAGTCCGGGCATCGGCAGCTTGAAAGCAGTTCTCAATCCCGACAGTACCGATTTGCTGTTCTTTGTCGCTAAATACGATCGTACTCATATATTTAGCAAAACTTTGTCCGAACATGTAGCTGCAACCAAATCTATTCGCCAGCAACGTCAAGCACAGAAAAATAAGTAATTCAGAACCCAACATCATGGGAGAATGCTCTGTAGGCAATTATGTCTACAGAGTGTTTTTGATTAGACTTTAGGGGAGAAAGGGTAAAGGGTAAAAATACACCCCCACACCCCAACACCCCCACACCCCAACACCCCC
>NZ_JANOJV010000289.1:0-5509 GCF_031418915.1 Chamaesiphon sp. VAR_48_metabat_135_sub
AATTATCCCACCACCTTTGCCCGATTTGGACGAAATGCTGCGAAGAATTCAACCACACTTACAAGCATTACGAACAGCCCGTGTGAGCGAATTGGAGAGCGATACAGGCAATACACCGATTCGTCAAGCAGTCATCGACTATAGCATCCTAGATTTAGAGATCGACCAAATTGTGCGACGGTTGTCGGCGATGCACTCAGCAATAGTCCGACTAAACTTTAGCTATTTAACGTGAGTTGTTACGATTTACTAATATGTTAGGATGTTATTATCCTACTAGCTAGTGAGACTTAATTATGAGTGCGAAAGTAAGTATCACACTAGATGAAGAAGTTTTAGAGTTCGTCGATCGATCGAGCAAAAATCGCAGCCAGTTTATCAACGAAATATTGTCTCAGGCAAAGAAAAACCAATTATTGAAAGAGTTGGCGGACGCTTACACAGAACTAGCAAACAATCCTGAGTATCAAGCTGAGACTAAGTTATGGGATGTGACAGTGGGAGATGGAATCGATGCCTAATGGGGATCTCCGGTACCGAAGAGGAGAAATCTGGTGGGTAAACCTAGATCCGACAGTAGGTAGTGAAACGGCAAAGAAACGACCGTGTGTAATTCTTCAGAATGACGTAGGTAACGCTCGATCTGACACGACGATGGTTGCTCCTTTATTGAAAGGCTCAAAAGCCTATCCATTTGTAGTGAGCATTAAGGTGACAGCAGAGAATGGGCTAGATGAAACTAGAGGGATTCACCTCGAACAAATGAGGGTTGTGGACAATCGGAGACTAGATTGTAAACTAGGAACCTTAGAAGACAAGTACTGGAGTGAGATAGAGAAGGCTGTTTGCATCGTTTTGGGGTTTAATGCAGTTTTTGAACCCTAGATTTTCGGTAAGCCACAGTCTACTAATTCAGAATAAAGCCGAGGCTATTGATTCCGCAAAGCGGACGCTCGGCGATCGCATAAAATCTAGTAAGTAAGTAGGACGGCATAAATATTCGTAACATCAATAATGCCCGAAACCTAGCTTAAAAGTATGATTTTCATCTGAAGCGGCACAAGACTATAATAGAATCAATGAGTTTTCAATGGGATCCAGCTAAAGCGTCTAGTAATGCCCAAAAGCATGGCGTATCTTTTGAGGAGGCTATCACAGTTTTCGGAGATCCTTTAGCAGTAACAATTTCAGACCCAGATCATTCCGTTGGCGAATTTCGTCTTTTGACTATAGGGATGTCAAGATCGCAACGGCTGTTGGTGATATCCAACACGGATCGATTCCGCAAGCGGACGCAACGCGAACGGGTGAAGTCCGCTTAATTAGTGCCCGTTTAGCTACAAGGGCACGAGAGAAGAAGTTATGAGTCAGGAACCTGAAACAACCGTTAATGATGAGATGAGATCGGAATATGACTTTTCAGGTGGTGTTCGCGGTAGGTATTTTGAAGCGTACAAGCAATCGACCAATATTATAGTGCTTGAACCAGATGTGGCAGAAGTCTTTCAAGATTCGGCTGCTGTAAATGAGGCGTTGAGGTTGCTTACAAAAATTGCCAAATCAACGGCTGCATAAGCAGGTGACAGATAATATCCCGATTTGGGGTGATATCCAGAAAGTCTCGACGAAACATCAGGTTTTGTATCAATATTTTTCTGGATATCATCCCTATTTCCAGGGGATAGGTGGAAAGTTCCTGTATGATGTGTAGCTAGCCATCTCTTGGAACATGCATGTCACTAGACATATTCGATGACGCAAAGCAAAAGCGCAAACAGTTACTTACCATTTTTGACACCCTACCAACAATAACGCTCTATGGCGTTGTTGGTGCCAATGGCCCAAGTGGTGGAAAGACACCACCAGAAGTGCTTTGGTCGTTGAATCTACACCTGATCGCATGGCGAATTCCTGGAGAACTAGTTCGCAGTGTTCCACTATCAGTCTCCAAGCTCGTATCGGATGAAGAACTGCGCGCATTGCAAAACCTGATTATTTCGGAGTCTATTATTGCTTTTCGTGGAAAGCTTTGTGAAAACAGTCCTTTCGGTGACGCAAGAGCTGAACTCGTTGGCCTTCTTGACCAGCCAATTGACAATGAACTTGAGTTAATCCTCTCAAAATTCCGTGAGCCAGTTGAAATACTCGACCCTTTGATTGGAAAGTTGGTTCTTAATAAATCTGTCGATTTGTTTGAAGGCAAAGTAACTTGGCTTGGTCAGTCGATCGACATTGCTATCTCAGTCGATGAGAACGACACTCCAACCAGTTCCCTGCAAACAGCTAAAGCTCTATTGATAGCTATGGAGCAATGGACTAGTAATGTGAATGACTATGCTGTTGCGGAGTTGCTTGAACTCAAGAACGATAGCTGGCTCGATGAAGATGAGAATCCCGTTACCAGTGAAGAGTTTGTCAGTCGAATGCGACTGAACGCAATAACCACATATCCTGATGGAAATTTTGAATTTTGGCTCCATGATGGAGATTTGTTTTGCGGTCATACAATACAAGTCTCAGGCTCCGTTTCTGAGGGACTTACAAGTGCCGACATCTAACCCACCCCACTGATTATGACACCAAGACTATTTAGATCGAAACCACCGCACAAATAACTTTTCCCCTTCAATCCAAATAAATATCAGTAAGCTGCAACCAAAACAGACTCCCAGTTCAAATAAACTCAAAGGATGGGTTCCAAAAAAAGATCGCAATAGTGGAATATAAACCACCGCCAACTGTAACAAAATCGTGCCCAGAATCGCCCACAGCAACAGTGGATTGCTAAATGGGTTAATTTCGATAACGAGTTTATTTACAGAGCGTACAGCTAAAGCATGACCCATTTGAGCAATACAGAGCGTGGTAAAGACGATCGTTTTCCAGGTATCTGGATCGCCAGGATAATCGACTGCGTGGGTTCGATCGAATGCCCATTTCATCAACCCGATTGTGACGATCGCAAACACTAATCCAATCCGAATAATATATCCACCCAAACCCCTGGCAAAAATACTTTCAGTAGGTTGAAATGGTTCTCGCTGCATCACATCTGCTTCCCCTGGCTCCAATGCCAAAGCCAGCGCGGGAATCCCATCGGTGACTAGATTCATCCACAGGATTTGTAAGGGTGAGAGCGGCACACCACCTAAACCCATCAGCGGAGCGGCGGCGATGGTGAGGATTTCACCGATATTACTACCGAGGATATATTTGATAAACCTGCGAATATTGGTGTAGACAATCCGCCCTTCTTCGACTGCGGCGACAATCGAATTAAAATTATCATCTAACAACACCATATCGCTAGCTTCTTTACTCACATCCGTACCTGTAATTCCCATTGCTACGCCGATATCTGCTTGTTTCAATGCGGGGGCATCATTCACGCCATCCCCTGTCATGGCGACTAGTTCGCCCTGTTGTTGCAAGGCTTTGACGATGCGTAATTTGTGTTCGGGGGCGACACGGGCATAGACATTGACTGACTCGATTGTCTGCCTTAAAGTCGTTTCATCCATCTGAGCAATTTCATTCCCGCTGACAACTTGGCACTCACCTTCAGCAATACCCAAATCGCAAGCAATCGCCCGCGCTGTCAGGGGATGATCGCCTGTAATCATCATCGTGCGGATTCCCGCAGTTTTACAGGTGTCAACAGCAGCGCGAACTTCAGTGCGTGGCGCATCGAGCATTCCGACTAAACCGACCCAAATTAGTTCTGATTCTGCGCTATCTGCGTCAGGAAGGTGTGGGAAATAGCGATAGGCGAAACCTAAGACTCTTAGCCCTTGAGTCGCTAGACGGGCGTTTTGGGCGCGGATGGTTTGTCGTTCTGGCTCAGTTAATTCGACATACCGATCTGCGACGAGGGTATGGGTGGATCGATCGAGGATTGATTCGGGCGATCCTTTGGCGAATAATAGGTAATATGGGGACTGTTCGCAGATGATGCTCATCCGTTGCCGATCGCTATCGAATGGATATTCTTGAACGCGAGGGTAACTTTGAGCGGTGGCTTCAATTCCGGCTTTGTGAGCGAGTACTAATAAGGCTCCCTCTGTCGGATCTCCCAAAATTTGCCACTGATTATCGGCATACTGCAACACCGCATCATTGCAAAGGGCGCAACCCCAGAGTAAACCTTTTAAAGCTGGATCTGCGAGTGGCTCAATGGGTTTACCATTAAGTTGAAACTCACCATTGGGGATGTAGCCCTCGCCCCCAATCTGATATTCAGCCGTTACGGTAGCCACTCGTTGCACCACCATTTTATTTTGGGTGAGGGTGCCTGTTTTGTCAGAACAAATAATCGTCACCCCGCCGAGGGTTTCTACCGCTGGGAGTTTGCGGATTAGAGCTTGGCGTTTTACCATCCGCTGGGTACCCATTGCCAGGGTGATGGTAATGACGGCGGGTAATCCTTCGGGCACGACTGCTACTGCGACACTTAGGGATGTTTTGACTAATCCTTTGAAGGTATCCAGATTGAAAGAGCCTCTGAGTAAATCGGGCAACATGCCGCCGATAATTGTCAGAGCGACAATTGCCAATGCGCCACCAACTAAGACATTTCCCAGATGAATTAATTTTTGTTGGAGTGGAGTCGGCTGATTTTCGACACCTTGTAGGAGGGCGGCAATTTTGCCGAGTTCGGTATTCATCCCGGTGGCGGTGACAACAGCAATCCCTCGCCCAGTGGTGATTTCAGTGCCTTGATAGACTAAGTTTACTCGATCGCCCAAAGGTGTCTCGGCGGCTAATTCTGTGTCGGCAGTTTTGCTACTAGCGGTGGCTTCCCCTGTCAGCGCGGATTCTCGAATTTGGAGTTGTACTGATTCAATTAATCGAGCATCTGCGGCAAGTTGGTTGCCAGCTTCGAGATGAATTACATCTCCAGGTACTAATTCCTTACCTTCAATTTCGCTAATTCTACTATCGCGCAATACTCTTACTTTAGGTGCAGCCATGCGTTTGAGTGCGGCTAATGCTTGTTCGGCACGGCTTTCTTGGAAATAACCTAAAATTCCATTTAGAATCACGATCGAGAGAATTGCAATCGTATCTTTAAACGGCAATCCACTCGTCTTTCCCGCCTGAATTTCCATAAAGTCAAAGATGCCTGAAACCACCGCCACAACCATCAACATCACCAACATAATATTGGTAAATTGGTCGAGTAAAATCTGCCACCATTGCCGACTAGCAGCAACAACTAATTCATTTGTGCCGAATTTTTGTTGTCGATCGATTATTTGCTGCGATGTTAAACCTGTTCGATCGTCTGTATCTAGTTGTGCTAATGTCTGAGCAATAGTCAGTGCATGTCGATCGACATTTACATCCAGCTTACTTGTTATTTGTGGGTGAGTTGATAAGGATGAGGACATAATTAGATTTAAAATATTTGCAGTATAAATTTATGTCTAAATAATTCCGATTGTGAATGTCTGCAACCAATTATCGATTAAACAGTAGGGGTAATTCATGAATTACCCCTACTGTTTAA
>NZ_JANOJV010000290.1:0-11578 GCF_031418915.1 Chamaesiphon sp. VAR_48_metabat_135_sub
TTTACCATCGGTAATGGCTGCACCATATTCAGAATTGGCAGTATCTAATAAACCATTAATTACTTGCAATACGAAGGTTGGATTTTTACGTTGGGCATCCGGTAATGCGGCAATTGCTAGATCGATCGATGTTTGTGATGCATTAAGATTGGTAGTAACTTTAGGCATATCTTTAGCTCCAGCTTTGACCATATCTTCAAGTGCAATCAAAGTGGTTTTAAACTCTTTTACTTTGCGCTCATTCAATTGATCTGCCACATCTGTATAAATCTCTTCAACGGGATGACCAATATGGGGTTCAGCTTCTTTAGGCTTCTTCAGGTCTAGCAGTTCTTTGGCTACAAATAAGTGACCTTTCATCAGTCCCAATTTGACCATGTAATCGGCATCTTTCTCGATTCCAGTGAGGACAACATCTTCAATTGTTACCAAATCTTTAATCTGGTCGAATTGTCGTTGGTCGATAACTTTTTTGGTAACTAATTCTTCAGGTGTTTTGTAAGGACGTTCGGCTTGAATTTTATTTGACAAGGCTGGAATCCCTAGTTTAGCTTCTAGTTTATCGAGTTCTGATAAAATTGCACTATTAATATTAATTTTTTTACCGCCACTATGACTACCTGCATGTGTTGAGTCTGCTTTGGGTTTTTCGGCGTTAGGGGTTGAGGGATTGGGACTAATTTCTGTTTTGGTAGTAGTCGGGGTATTGTTGCAAGCACTAATTACAATTGAAGCTGCAAAAGCAACAAAGGCTATTTTAATATATTCTTGGTTTTTCATAGAAGTAAATTTAAGATGAAAGATGAAATTTTTAGGCTGGTACTAGCTTTTGAACATCTGATATCGATTCCAAACTTCGATCGATACAATGGCGATCTGATTTAGGTCGAGCTACAAATCAGATCGAAAGTAAATACGATCGATCTAGATCGATCGTTTTAGTCATCTTAATTGTGTACTTAATGATAACTAATGTCAATTTATTTGAGATTAATTTCTATTAAGTGGCTGGAATAACCTTAAATGCGCCCATACAGCCATTTTCGGCGATCGAATCTTGATGCGGATGAAACATAAATTCGCCTGGATACTTGAACTTAAACTCTAGAATATGCCGTTCTGCCGTGCCCATCGTAATTACATCGGTGGTATGACTAGGTTTTAGCGTCATTCCTGTGGGATACACATCAAACATATTTGCATGGAGATGGAATGTCACAGCGGGATCGATTTCAATCATATTTAAGACATATAGCCGAACTAATTGATGCTGATAAATCTCGATCGGGTGCATCATATAGTAATCTGGCACACCATTAAACGCATATAGCTCATTTTTGCCATCATCATTGACATCGTAGCCACCCATCAACAGCACCATTTCATCAGCCACAGGCCGAGGTTCGGGCGGATCGATAATCAACATCCCATATAAACCCTTACCGATATGGCGCGTCACTGGTGCAACATGACAATGATATAAGTGGACACCATAGGGTTCAGCCTCCAACTCATAAATCATCCCTTTCCCATTCCGAATTGGTTTGATTCCATCCATTGCAGCGGGATGAAAGCCGTGAAAATGCAGCGAGTGCGCATGTCCCGCCCGATTAAGAAAAGATACTCGAATCAGTTCCCCCGCTTTAGCTCTCAATGTGGGCGCGGGTACCCTAGCATTAAAATTCCAACTATTGAATGACACTGCTGTATTCAACTGAAGTGTGGTATTTCCAGCTATCAATCTAAATTCTCTGACAGTCCGTCCATTTTCCTGTTTAACGGTGCCATAATCAAAATCTCGCAAAGTCTGCATCGGACTAAACGAATTGCCCATCATCGGGCTATTCGCTGGGACTACGGGGATTCTCGCAGGGGTTTCGGGCTGGAGTTGTTGCCAAGCAAGTGTAGCGGTAGTCAAACCCAATCCTGCTAATCCGTATTTGAGCAACTGACGACGGTGGAGGAAGGGATTTTGAATAAATCGATCGAGATTAGACATCAATGCTGGTGGCGAGTGGCGATGAGTATTTAGAAGTCATCTTCATTAGTTATTATAACGATCGATCTAATTAAATAATAATATTTATCATTATGAATTTACGAATAGGCATTGTTATCGATGCAGTAGCCTAATGGTTCGATCGAGATGGCAATCCGCACTGGTTGATAATGAGCTTTGAGACGGTTTTCGACCTTTTTAACGATCTTGTGAGCACTATCTACATCTGTCGCTGTCACTACCAATCGCATTTCGATAAAAGCTTGCCTTCCTAATAGTCCTCTAGAGGTAATATCATGACAACCAGCCACCCCAGCGACACTCATTGCGTGACGGTGAATGTGTTTGGGATCGATCGCCATCTCATCTACCAGCCAAGGTAAATTACTCCTAAGTATTTCCCAACCACTCTTGAGCACCAATACCCCCACGGGAAAAGCCAACACCACATCTAACCACTGATAGCCCATCCAGACACCAACCAAACCAATAATCACAACCATTGTCACCCAGATATCGCTCATCGTATCTGCCGCATCAGCCAGCAAAATCTGACTCTTGGTTCGTTTACCAACATTCCGTTCGTACAAGACGACAAGAATATTAATCCCCAGCACGGCTAGCATCACCCACAGCACCGATTCAGACATCTGAACTGGTTTGCTACCATGTATAATTCGATCGATCGCCCCACGCACGATTTCTAAACAAGTAATCCCCAAAAAAGCCGCAATCGCCAACGCACCTAAAGCTTCAAATTTTTGATGTCCGTAAGGATGTTCTCGATCAGGTTCCGCTGCCGCAGCATGATTTGCGGCCAATCCCAAGATATTATTAAAACTATCAGTCATGCTATGCAACGCATCGACAAATAAACTCAACGATCCTGAATACCAGCTTACCGCAAGTTTCATTATCATCACGACTAGATTCAAAACCAAAGTAATTTGCAATACACGTTGGACTCGGCGATCTCGTTTGTTCATGGCTGGGGGTAAGACTATCGATGATTCAGTGCGGTTGTGGAACATCGTCCAATAACTTGACGATCTGTTAATTTGTGCTAGTAGCATAAAAATATAATGCCCCACCAGTGAGAATTAATTCAAGTCAATTGAGACTAATTAGCAAAAAAGTGTCGTAAACTACCAAAAGTGAGTGAGCTTTAGACCCATTGACAATTTATTTCTACAAAGTAGACGCACCCTATGGCTGCTTTTCCAACTTTTCTCCCCACTTAATTGAGTTAGCGGGCAAAAAGTGGGCGACTGTCGAACACTATTATCAAGCGCATAAATTTGAGGGAACCAAGTTTGAGTATTTAATGGCGGAAATTCAAGCTGCACCCACTCCAGAATCTGCGGCAAAAATCGGGCGCAACCCCAAACATCAACCGCGCCCAGACTGGGATCTACGGAAATGCGAGATTATGTATGGTGCTGTGTGGCAAAAATTCAACCATCATTTGGACATCCAGCAGGTTTTACTGGACACACTAGCTGCCAAAATTGTTGAGAATTCGCCTGTAGATTACTTCTGGGGCTGTGGGATCGATCGAACTGGCACAAATCATCTTGGACAGATTTTAATGCAGGTTAGAGACAATCTTAAATTAATTGATAATTGATAATTGGGTTGTTAGGGTGGGGATTTAGTTCCGTGACGAATAACCCACAGGATTATCAACCAGCGGATATCATGACTTGGGATTTTGGCGGTGGACAGTAGCATATTGGCATTGTCACGAATATTCTTCCTGCACCCAACAGGTTGGCGATCGTCGATAATGCAGGTTGGGGTACGAAGGTTGAAGATGTGCTATTTGCGTGGAAACAGATCGGGCATTATCGTTATTTTTGAAACTAACCGATCGATCGTCGATTGATGGAGTGGCGTTCTTTACCATCGCCGAGCTGCTGGAGAAACCGAACGAGAATCAGTAAATGGGATTACAATATATCTGGTAAATAAAATATGCCGATCGCCATCTATCGCCGATCCGAGCGGCTGAATTGTTTGGGTGTATCTGTTCTGACGTTATAGACTTTATTTCCGCGCCTTGATTAGCACGAGCAGGACGAGATCTAGGAACATCCGATTTCTAAGCAACAATTGTTATTTGCGCTCGCAAACATAATGCTACCCTAAGCCAAATAGCGACAGCTAACATTGCCGGAATCGAACGAGGTTAAATCGATTTTGGCTGTAGGCAAAATCCAAAAATGTTGCATCTGCAAAATCTAAAATCGAAATGACTCAGATCCAAATTTACGATACGACACTCCGAGATGGCGCACAACGGGAAGGTTTAACCTTGTCGGTTGAAGATAAGGTTAAAATTGCCAGACAACTCGACAGATTGGGTATACCGTGGATTGAAGGCGGTTGGCCAGGTGCCAATCCTAAGGACGGGGAGTTTTTTCGGCGGTTAAAGTTAGAGCCGCTGACTCAATCTGAAGTAGTCGCTTTTTGTTCGACTCGTCGCCCTGGCGGATTGGCGGCTGAAGATAAAATGTTAGCGGCGATTCTAGCGGCTGGGACGAAGTGGGTGACGATTTTCGGTAAGTCTTGGGATTTACACGTTACGGAAGGCTTAAAGACCAATTTAGGCGAGAATCTGGAGATGATTCGGGACTCGATCGAGTATCTAGTCTCCCAGGGGCGACGGGTGATTTATGATGCCGAACATTGGTTCGATGGTTATCAGGCAAATCCTGAATACGCGCTTCAGACGTTAAAAACGGCGATCTCGGCTGGTGCTGATTGGCTAGTATTTTGCGATACTAACGGGGGGACACTGCCCCAAGATATTACCAGAATTGTCGGTGAGGTAGTTAAGTCGTTGGGGTACCCTCTCGGAACGAGAATCGATCCAAACAAGCAGCTCCAATTTGGCATTCACCCTCACAATGATTGCGAACTAGCTGTTGCTAACGCGATCGCCGCCGTCACCAGCGGAGTGACAATGGTACAGGGGACAATCAACGGTTATGGCGAACGCTGTGGAAATGCCAACCTCTGCTCGATTATCCCCAACCTCCAACTCAAACTCGGTTACTCATGTATCACCCCTCCAAATCTCACTCGCCTCACACAGGTAAGTAGATATATTAGCGAAGTTGTCAACGTTGCACCCAATGACTACGCCGCCTTCGTTGGCAAATGCGCCTTCAGCCACAAGGGCGGCATCCACGTCTCCGCCGTCGAACGCAACCCCCTCACCTACGAACATATCGCCCCCACCCAGGTAGGAAACGAACGCCGAATTGCGATTTCCGAACAGTCGGGATTGAGCAACGTCTTAATCAAAGCCAGCGAGATGGGATTGACACTTACCAAAGCAGATCCCCGCACTCGCCAGATTTTAACCAGACTCAAAGAATTGGAATATCAAGGCTATCAATTTGAAGGAGCCGAGGCGAGTTTTGAACTCTTGATGCGTGAAATCCTCGGTCAAACCTCTACCCTATTTACAATTCAGGATTTTCAGGTGCATTGCTCGATTCTCCCTGGGCGAGACTACGCCAACGCCACCCAACACCACTCCCTCGCGACCATCAAGATCGCTGTTGATGGTCAAAACATCCTCGAAGCCGCCGAAGGAAATGGCCCTGTATCAGCTCTAGATGCCGCCTTACGCAAAGCACTAAGTCAATTTTACCCAGAACTAAATAAATGTTATTTAACCGACTATAAAGTGCGGATTATCGACGGAGCAGAGGGGACTTCCGCAGTGACTCGCGTTTTGGTGGAATCGAGTAATGGACTACATCGCTGGACGACGATCGGCGTATCTGATAATATCCTCGAAGCCTCCTATCAAGCTGTCGCTCAAGGAATTGAATATGGCTTGTTAGTTCGATCGCCTCAAACCTGTAATTTAGTTGATGCAAAGTGATATTCGATCGTCGCTTGCGACAGCATTAAGACTCGCCGACTCACTTTAGATGAAGATGTGCTTAACATTTAGTTTTTACGCGCTCATTTTGACCTAATCTGTTAGCAATCGACTGTTTAAAGTTTTAACAATAATTTTTCAAATTAGAAATAGCCAACTTTCTAGCAAAATTTAGATCGTTCAAAAATTAGCAGCGAAATTTTAAGGATTACGGCGATCGATAAGGATCAGATTTTCGATCGATCTCTTGCCACGTTGAGAGAATTGCTAGTTTTTAAATACCAAAAACAGCTCATATCATAAATTTGGGAGTTATTTCGATGGTTAGCACTTTTGCTAAAAATCCAGTGTGGATGTCATTAGATGATGACAATAGCGCGGTTGATGTATTGATTAATAATGTCTATCGCCAAGTTTTAGGGAACGCCTATGTGATGGAGAGCGAACGACTGGTCGTTCCTGAGTCACAATTAAGGTCGAGAGAGATTAGCGTGCGCGAATTTGTGCGCCTAGTTGCCAAATCTGAACTATATCGATCGAAATTTTTTGACAGTTGCTATCGCTACCGCGCGATCGAGCTAAACTTTAAACATCTGTTGGGACGAGCACCCGCTGATTTTGATGAAATGCGCGCTCATAGTAACATCCTTGATTATGGCGGTCATGATGCTGAAATTGATAGCTACATCGAAAGTGATGAATATCAAGATGCCTATGGCGAGATGGTAGTACCGTTCGAGCGGGGTTTTAGTACCCAAATGGGGCTGTCGATGCAGGCTGTTACGAATATGCGATCTTTGCAACGCGGTGCAGCTAGTAGTGATAAGGATCTGAGGACTGGCAATCGACCCAAATTGCAACAGGTGCTAATTTATAACTATGTTGGGCCAACTCAGTTTACAGATGTCAACGCACTGATGGCTAATTTGTTCAAGCGATCCGATGTTGCTGTCCCTGTCTATGTACCGCAAGTTGTCCCGTCGGTAGCAACTCCGCAGAGCGAGCTGCGGGACTCAACCCAGGCACAAATTGATGCCTTACGTCCAATGGCTAATATTGGAGCAGCAATCGTTTCCAATGGTAGTTCGGCTAGTACTGGTAATGATAGCCCCTCAGCCCAATTAGCTGAAGCTCGCGCCTTAGCAAGTGTAGCTGAATACCGTCTGAATAAGTGGCGCATTAGATCGTACTAAATCGATAGCAAAACCATCAGGGCACAAAGGCGTGCGCGCATCCGCTGCTCGGTGCAACACCTGTGGAGGTTTCCGCCTCGTGGTTGTACCAGTAAATTCATTTGTTTGGGTAGCGTCTACGTGTGCCTGACGGCAGGCACACGTAGACGCTACTAAAGTGCGGGCTGATAGCTCAACTCTGTTGAAACAGACTAATCAGAATTTATCAGTCGCTCTAAAGTTCAAAATATCCTTTAGTCAATTCCAAATTTCACAGATACTACTGCAGTGATGTCCTTGTCGATCGAGCTGGTATCGTAGCTACCACCATTACTTACCGCAGTTGAGTTGCGAGGGGTAATTTGAAAGACACCAGTATCAGCACTGCGCACGCCACCGACGCGATTACCAGTACTTTTGGCAATTGATTCGGCTCTGGCTTTTGCATCCTTGGTAGCTTCTGCCACCATCTCGATTCGCAGTTTACTCAGTTCATTATAGAGATATTCTGGTGGTTCGGATGTCAGCGGAATTCCTTCGTTAATCAGTTCGGTAATTTTTTGGGATAATTTAGCATATCGATCGACTTTATCAGAGCGAATTTCTAGTTTTTGACTGAGTTTATAAGCGAGTGTTTTACCTGTTTCTCGTCCAGTATTATTATTCAGTTCGGGAACTGAAACTGTTTCTAGAGAATTTAGAGAAATCTCTGAGTCGGGCACTTTTGCCTCGGCGAGATAACGTTGAACTCGATCGATCCATGCTTTCAATTCTTGATAAGCCGCTTGAGTGGTAGGCTGTTGACTGGACAGCGAAACTTTCCATACGATATAGTCCGCTCTAATCGGTCGTTTGGCAGATCCCGTAATTAGTAAGGCATCATCTACTCTTTTGATATTCCGAATCGCTCCCGCCCACAGAAAGGAGCTAACGATTAGAGAAGCAGATAATAAAGCTAATCCCGCAAATAGTTGGGGAAATCGATAGCGTAATCCAGTGCTTTCCATTGCTTGAGACTCACACACACAAAATGTTGGTTTCGGCATGATGACAATCCACCCGCCTCGATCCTAACTACCACATCTCGATTGGTTATTCCTGAAAGCTGCGGGCAATTTTTCGTCCTAACAAGCCACAACTTCAGCAGCATAATCGAATAGCATTGTAGTCATGTATCGATCGGCCCATTCAGTACCGAAGGATTTTTCTAACACGCGGCGGGTTTTGTCGTTCTGCTGTTGTCGATCGCAATAATACCGTTGTCCTGCTAAAATGGTCGCAATTTCTGGCGCAGATTGCGCTGGCTCGGTTTGGCTGGCAACTTGGCAATGAATCGACAACATCGACAGCACATACTCCAGAAAATCGGCTTCCTCTGTTGCATCTGTCGGACGGATAAATAAGCAATAATCCGAGAAAATATCGCCCCAGGCTGGTAAATCTCGTACTTGGGAGAAGTTGACAGCGGGTAGTTCAAATAAAGCTCGTTGGTAACTCACAGGTAAGGATCGATCTCGATTAACTGGCGACAAATCGACAATTGCGGCACTAATGGCACCTCTTCCACAGACGATATCAGCTCCAAAAATCGGCAAATCGTAATCGGTATTGGGAAACATCACACAGTGGAGAATATCCAGATTTTTCCCAACCTGCGCCAGTTCGAGGTGGATTTTGCGAAATTGGGGAGTTTGATGGCAGCGATTTTCGATAACTAGGCGTTCGCCTTCGAGACTCCCTTCCACATAGCCGAGATCGTGGGGAATTTGATAGGGTGAGAGGGTGAGATGTTGTTGCCAGGTGCTTTCAATCCGATCGGCTAATTGTCGGATCAGGGGATGTTGTTTATCGCGTAATGATGTAGACATATATTTTATTTTAATAATTCGTAATTAAGTTTCTGGAAGGAAAATTTAATTTAGATCGATCGTTAAATCATTACACATCGATCGATAAAATTACCACTCATTATCTAAATTCATTTGCACCGATTATAGATCCAAAGGCTTCTTGAAGAAGTTAGGAATCTGAAGCTTTTCATTACTGTCGTCGATCGACTGTGTAGAATGCGTGCAAAGAATTGGGGATCGCTAATGTAACAATTTCTTTACAGTAAATATAATATTCTCAGAAAGCTAGATTATTTACTCAGCATGGCTTTAAGGCTAATTTAATATTTCTTAATTCGACGATCTGCTCGATCGATCGAAATTTGCACAAAATTTGCACAGGAGAATTGGTTTAATCAAATTGGTTCAAAAGACATTGAATTCCTGACACGTAACTGTCGATCGGGAATTCATATTTTTCAAAGTAATTTATATTTGCAACATAGGGAGTTTCCTTAGATGTTAGACGCTTTCACTAAAGTGGTTGCTCAAGCAGATGCACAAGGCACATTTGCTAGCGATTCTCAGATTGATGCACTCAAAGCAATGGTAGCTGATGGCACCAAGCGGATTGATATTGTTAACCGAATCACTTCCAACTCTTCGGCAATTGTTGCTAATGCAGCACGTTCATTGTTTGACGAGCAACCAAACTTGATCGCTCCTGGTGGAAATGCTTACACCAACCGTCGTATGGCTGCTTGCTTACGCGACATGGAAATCATTTTACGCTACGTTACTTACGCTACCTTCACTGGTGATGCTAGCGTACTCGACGATCGTTGTCTCAATGGCTTACGCGAAACTTACCTCGCGCTAGGCGTTCCTGGTGGTTCCGTAGCTACTGGTGTTGGCAAAATGAAAGCTGCTGCAATTGCAATTGCTAATGACCCCAACGGTATCACTAAAGGCGACTGTAGCTCCCTGATGGCTGAGTTAGGTGGTTATTTCGATCGCGCTGCTTCCGCTGTAGGTTAATCCAACAGTTGACCGATCGCTAGTTAATGTTTGCAAAATTATTGATTGAGAGATAAGTAAAAAATGAAAACTCCTTTAACCGAAGCTGTAGCTACCGCTGATTCCCAAGGTCGTTTCTTGAGTTCTACCGAACTTCAAGTCGCTTTTGGTCGCATTCGTCAGGCTACTGCTAGCCTCGATGCTGCTAAAGCTCTCAGTGGCAAAGCTCAAAGCTTGGCTGATGGTGCTGCTAGCGCAGTTTATAGCAAATTTCCTTACACTACTACCATGAGTGGCAACAACTACGCTTCTACCCCTCGCGGTAAAGCTAAATGTGCTCGTGACATCGGTTACTATATTCGCATGGTTTCCTACTGCCTAATTGCTGGTAGTACTGGCCCTATGGACGACTACCTGATTGGTGGTTTGGCTGAAATCAATTCTACTTTTGAATTGTCTCCTAGCTGGTATGTAGAAGCTCTCAAATACGTTAAAGCTAACCACGGTTTATCCGGCGACTCTGCTAGCGAAGCGAACTCCTACATCGATTATGCCATCAATGCATTGAGCTAATTCGCTCTTAAAATTCCCAGAACTATAGGCTGTCATTCGTGCTCAAGGGTGGGAACGAATGATGTCCTGTGGCTCTGGGATTGTTGTAAGCACATATAAATTAAGGAATAGCAACGATGACAAGTTCTATGGCTGCAAGACAGTTGGGGTTCGAGCCGTTTGCTGGTAACTCACCAGTAGAACTACGGACGAATTCTGAGGATAATGTTCGGGCTGTAATTTGGGCTGCTTATCGGCAGGTCTTCGGCAACGACCATATCATGGAAAGCGAACGATTAACCAGTGCGGAATCACTCCTCAAAAATGGAGCAATGACTGTGCGGGATTTTGTGCGTGCATTGGCACAATCAGAACTATATAAACAAAAATTCTTTTATTCAACTCCCCAAGTCCGGT
Source organism: Chamaesiphon sp. VAR_48_metabat_135_sub (assembly GCF_031418915.1). Taxonomy (NCBI): domain Bacteria; kingdom Bacillati; phylum Cyanobacteriota; class Cyanophyceae; order Gomontiellales; family Chamaesiphonaceae; genus Chamaesiphon; species Chamaesiphon sp. VAR_48_metabat_135_sub. The sequence goes on from NZ_JANOJV010000290.1 coordinate 10,885, forward strand.
TCATCGAACTGACTTTTAAGCACTTATTAGGACGCGCTCCTGCGAATGAAGCGGAAATTACCGAGCATGTAAATCGGTTTGTCGATCGTGGATACGCCGCTGAAATCGACTCCTATCTAGACTCGATGGAATATCAAGACAGCTTTGGTGAGGCGATTGTCCCTTACCATCGTGGTTTTGCCACTCAACGGGGACAAACAAGTGTTGGTTTTACGCGGATGTTCCAACTCTACCAGGGTTATGCCAATAGCGATCGCGCTCAAGGTAATAACAAGGGTGCTGCGCTGACAACAGAATTGGCTCAAGGTTCGGCATCTACCGTCCGCACGCCTAATTCTGGTCGCGGTTTAGCGGGTAATGCCAAAGGCGCACGCGGTCAAATGTACCGAATTAGCATCGTTCAAGCCAACCGCAGTCGCACTACTCAAGTACGTCGCAGTTCGAGCGAGTGTCTCGTGACTTACGAACAACTCAATAGCACGCTTCAACGCTTGAATCAGCGTGGTAGTCGGGTTGTAAGTATCGACAGGGCATAGGTTTGAGGGGTGCGGATATCTACCCACCCCGCCCTACGGGCACCCCTCTCTTGTCGGTTTTTTATTCTGGGGTTCCCCCAGAATAAAACCGCCGCTCCTGGGGGGGGATTTTTCACCCTACTTATTAACAAGGAAGAAAATCTGTGGCAATTACAACA
>NZ_JANOJV010000291.1:0-4985 GCF_031418915.1 Chamaesiphon sp. VAR_48_metabat_135_sub
ACGCTCAGGGTAAGCTGTTTAGAGTTAACTGACAACACCTTACCGATTAGCTTGGTTTTTGCTGGTGGTATTGGCGATCGCGTTTTGTCGATCGGATCAGAGATTGGTGGGCTATTTACTGAAGATCCCGATCGTTTGCGGTAGTCTAGTTTTGGGTTGCATCATTGTTTTGCCACCGACGATTAAACCAGTACTCTGACCACCGTCCAGCATCGCGGTGTTTTCTGCGCCAAATGTCTGTAAGGTCTGCTCGGCTTCACGCTGGGAGGAACTAGGGCTGATAAATAATAGTACGGTGTCAGCGGTACGTTGCTGGTGTTTTATGCCGATGAAGGTGCGAGGAAGGAGTCTATTGGCATTTTTACCAGCAGTGGGGGCTAGTGCGCCGACTACGTTGGATGTGTCGCTGTTGAAGGTGCTGCGACTGTAAGGCTCGATCGAGATTTTATCATTCGACCAAGCTACTGTCATTGTTTGATCGGGAAATTCATTCAGTCCATAGCCATAGGTGATGAATTGATTATCTTGTTTTAAACCGAAGGCGATGCCAGTAGGCTTGTTATATTCCTGGAAAAAGGTGCCGTTAATCAGTACTTGGAGATTACCTTTTGACTTATTTTTCGTCCAAAATTCTTCAAACTTAAATTGTCCGACTTTCCCTGTCGATGTGGGCGCACCACTCAGGCTGCGAAGTTCGGCTTTGCTGAGATCTGCTTCGATAACATAGGTCTTTTTGGCGGCATTAGTCCAGATGGTAATGCCAGGAGCCAAGCTGGTGGATTGGAATGTAGGGCTGGGTTGGGGACTGGGTGGAGTAATGGCTTGGTTGGAGCGAATGCAGCCAGTGAGGATGAAGATCGGTAGGGCGATGAGGATTTGGCGGAGGAGTCGCCGTTGAGAGTGAGAATCGCACTGATGACTCATGAAATTTTGGTGGTTAATTTAAGTTCTGCTTCAGTCTCACCATGCCAGTTTCCCTAAAGTATCAATCTAAGCTCATATTTTTCTGCCAAAGCGGTAAAAGCGAGCTTTACAAGTATGTGCGCGGCAACAATAGGGATAAATATTCACTAGAGAGATGATTCGATCCAATTTACCAGCACGATGAGTGCGACAGATCTTCTCATTGCCACATTCTGGACACTTTGCACTGGTCGCAGTATCTTCAGTAGTAGTTTCTTCAGTCGTATTCCGATCGGTTGGTACCATTAGCACAATCCCCCATAATGATGAAAGGTAGATAAATTTATTGTGCCCAGCTAGATAAATTTTCTAACGACTTGGATGACGACGATGCAAAATTTGCTCATCAGCATTAAAATTCCCCTCTAACCCATCAAAGTTAGAGGGGATATTCAATTTATCCTAACCCAGCAGGTTAGAGTAATTTATCGACATTTTTGGCAGTTTCAAAGAAGTGGGCGACATTTTCTTCTGGTACAGTTGGCAAGACACCATGACCGAGATTCATAATATGTCCGGTTTTACCAGCTTTGCGCACGGTATCGATAATCCGATCGCGAATAAAGTCTTTGGAACCATATAATGCACATGGGTCCATGTTTCCCTGTACGCCTAAATGTGTGCCAATCCGCTGTCTTCCCACCGCCATATCGACAGTCCAATCAAGACTGACGATATCTACACCAGATTTACCCATTAGTTCCAATACGCCCGCACTACCACTGATGTAGAGGATCAGGGGGGTGTCGGGGTGTGTCTCTTTTACCTGTCGGACTACCCGTTGTTGATAGGGAAGTGCGAAAGTTTCATAGTCTTGGGGGCTGAGTTGTCCCGCCCAGGAGTCGAACATTTGGACTACTTGCGCACCGCAATCGATTTGATAGCGGACGTAAACAGCGATCGCGTCAGCGATTTTTGCGAGTAAACTGTGGAGCATCTGCGGTTCGCGGAATGCCATTCCTTTGATGTTGGAGTAGTCTTTGGAGCTTTTACCTTCGATCGCGTATGCTGCTAATGTCCAAGGTGCGCCGACAAATCCGAGGACTGTGGATTTAGTGCCCACTTCGCGGCGTAAAGTGCCCAGAATCTCTTTGATAAAAGGGAGGGACTCCTCAGGATTGAGGGGATGGAGTGCGTCAATTTGCGCCTGAGAGCGGATTGCTGGCTCGATCATCGGCCCTTTGCTCTCGATGATGTCAAAGGGAATTCCCAAGCCTGGTAGGGGCGTGAGGATGTCGGAGAACATGATTACGCCATCGGGCTGGAACGCCCGCCAGGGTTGGAGGGAGATTTCGATGGCTAGTTCAGCTTTTTCGGATCGATCGCGGAAAGAGGGATACTTGTCCCGCAAGTCGCGATAAACTTTCATATAGCGTCCCGCTTGACGCATCATCCAAACTGGTGGACGATCGAGCGTGGCACCTTTAGCTGCACGTAATAATAGCGGCTCTTGATTTATATCTGTCATTTTATTTTATCGTTATTTTATATGGCAGAGCATGGTATTGATGCCAGAGAGTCATGAAAAAACCTTGTCCTACCTGTGCTTGAGGAGAATGGCTCCGTAGACATAAACTCCAGAATACCAAACTAGCTACCCCTTTGTCTTAGAACCCATTCATAATCTTGACGAACGAATCCTAACGTTCCTCTTTCCGAATCCCGAATCCCGAATCCCGAATCCCGAACCCCGAACCCCGAACCCCGAACCCCGAATCCATCGATCTTTTTCATAACCCAATTCTGCATAGCGAGTAAATTTGATCATGCTTGTTGTTTTTCAGGAAGAATCTCTGCGCCAGCCTAATTCAATCGATAATCTCGAAAACTTGCAAGTTGCGGAGACGGCTCGACTGTATGGTTGCTACACCTATTTGTTGCCTGCGACGATTGGCTACTCTGTGGCGGCGGTAGATGCCTTGCTGAACCTGCCATCTTTCGATCGACCCCAAATTGGTATCTGGGCTGGTTTCATTCCTTCACAGTCTAAATACGAGGCAGTTTATCAGGCGGCGGCTGATAAGAATGTGTTCTTGGTTAACAATCCAGTTCAACACCAAATGGCGTTAGAGTTCGACAGATATTATCCTTTACTCGGCGATCTGACACCTCAAAGTATGACGATTACCAGCTCGGATGAGTGCGTTGATGCTGGCGATAAATTAGGTTTTCCAGTATTCGTGCGCGGTGCTGTCAAGTCAAATAAAACGCTCGGTTGGGATGCCTGCGTTGCCGCTAATCCTGACGAACTAGTCTACATCGTCGGACAAATATTATCACTCCCCCATCGCGCTCGTGGCAAGGCAATTATCAGACAACTGGCAAGATTACGGTATCGATCGATTATGCCTGGAGATTTTCCCAGAAGTCGGGAATATCGAGTGTTTGTTTATCAGCAGCAAGTAGTTGCTTTTGGCTACTATTGGGATGAATTTGATGATGAGTTTGAGTTGACAGAATTGGATCGATCGAATCTAATTAAATTAGCGATCGAAGCTGCAACTAGAGTCAATGTTCCATATATTATCGTCGATATCGGGCAGCTTAAATCTGGCGATTGGATTGTCATTGAGGTTGGTGACGCACAGTTTGCAGGGATGAGTCACGTTTCAATCACAGAACTATGGAGCAAGCTCGCAAAAATTAGTTGAACTCAGCGACAGGTTATCTCTTTCTTGAGATTACTACTGTAGGTTCAGAAACTTTTCTAATGCTGCCACCATATTAGGTGGCCAACGACGAGTGTTTTTCACCCAATCTAGATCCTTATAGCGACTATCTAAACCGATTACAGCTACCCAATTACTTTCTGCTTCACCTCGTTGACCATTTTGCCACAGAGCTGCACTCAGAGCTGCTCGAACATCAGGAAAATCTCGATATTTTCTGACGATATTTTTCATATTCCGGATCGCTTCGGGAATTTCGCCATTCTGATATAGTGCTAAGGCGTAATTAGCTCGTGCAAAAGCGAAGTCAGGAGCAATTTCTGAAGCTTTAACATAGTTTTTGATCGCTATTTTCCACTCACCCAAACCAGCATAGGCATTACCTAAATTATTGTATGCCATCGCATCTTTCGGATCGATCGAGAGGATATATTTATAGTCAACGATTGCTTCGTTCCATTTACCCAAACCCTCTAAGGCTGTGCCACGATTAAGATAAGCATCAGTGCGTCCGGGTAATAGCTCGATCGATTTATTGAAATCTTCAATGGCTTCGGTTAATTTATTTTGACTGACACGAGAATTTCCCCGATTACTCCAAATTGCTGGATTCTGGGGAAATAGCTCGATTAATTGTGTCCAATACTTTTCGGCGGCTCCAAAATTGCCTTCATTAGTTGCTGTAAAAGCTTGAGTTCGTAACTTGTCACCCAGTTGAAATTCAGAATCGGTAACATCGGTAGGTGCTGGCTGTGCGAAACCAGAACTAATTGGAGTTAACGCGATTAGCACGATCGCCAAAATACTCACTAACCAACGCCACGCCATAAAATTTTATTTAGATATTTCTCCTTTCACTGTAGAGGAATTAATTGAAATTATCAATATCCAATCGAATTAATTCTTCTACAGCATGAGTCTATCTCTAAAAATAGGCTGCCAATTTTGACAGCCTGTATTAGTAACGAAAGATAATTCAGCAGATTAAGATTTAGTTGTCGCGCCAAATTTATCGACTAATAAGTCAACCAATACAGCATCTAATTCGGAGATCGGAATTCCTTTCATTACCTTTTCACCCAGCTTGGCATCCTTACCAACGGTACCACCCATAAAGATGTCTACAGCTTCAACGGTTTTACCATCCTTACGGATTTTTGCACCCATCAAGCCGATATCAGCAACTTGTGGCTGTCCGCAAGAATTTGGACAACCAGTCCAGTGAATCCGCACTGGTTGGGGAACGTCAACTTTAGCTTCGACAGCATCAATTACTGATACTGCGTATTGTTTGGTCTCAATCATCGCAAAGTTGCAAAATTGGGCACCCGTACAAGAGACGACGGTGCGGCT
>NZ_JANOJV010000292.1:0-12898 GCF_031418915.1 Chamaesiphon sp. VAR_48_metabat_135_sub
ACTGGGATCGTTCATGGGAGAATGGGAGCCTTTGCTCCCTCCCCTTGGAAAGGGGAGGGCTGTGGAGGGGTAAAAGACTACGCAAAAACTCAAACAGATTCGTCGGTACGAGATCGTCCCATCGCTGGAGCTTTTACCCTGAAAATCGACGATCCATTGCCGAGTTTGCGGTGGATCGAACGGCTGGTATCATGGAGATCTAAATGGCGACAAATGCCCTATGGAGATCAGGCGATTTTCCTGACTGCAACTACATTTTGGGAAGTCGGTGGCTTTGCGGAAATACCGATTATGGAAGATTTTGAACTGATCCGACAATTGCAACGCAGAGGGCGAATTGAGATATTAGCTGCGCCAGTGGTGACTTCGGCGCGGCGTTGGCTGAAGCGGGGTGTCTGGAAAACGACGTTAATCAATCAATCGATCGTGTTTGGCTATCTAGTCGGAGTTTCACCCGCACGACTGGCTACTTGGTATCGTCGTAGTTAAGAAAATTAAACAAGGTCGGATTGTTGACAATCTGGGCATACTAGGCTGGGGAATCTGAAATTTTGCGTGCTACCGCTTCAAAACTGTTTGACAGATTCTAGCCGCATTACCAAAATTTTCTCGCTAAATTGTTTCAGCCGTTTGCGATTGAATCACTGCACTCCAATTATCATCAGTCATCGCAGCGGCGAACTGCTCGCGTTTTTGCTCGTTGGTAATGGCGGCAGCATCTAATTCTCGACTTAATGCACTGTCAGCCATCGCCCGCCGTAGTTTGAGCTTCTTCTCCTCATATGCAGCTTGCTCATCTGCTGACATTGCCGCTTTCGCAATTTCACCGACAGTAGTCGCCCAAACTCCACCCGCACCAGTATTTCCAGGTGGAACTTCCGCTAATTCGGCAATCCAGGTATCGCGCAAGCTTTCCATTTCTTCCCGTTTGGGAAACTTAAATGGTTGTACCCGCACGTAAGCACAGATCTCGCTTCCATGTTCGGCGAGATGCCCCTTGAGGGAAGTCAAAACATTGCGGGAGTATCCGACGTATTGAGTTTTGTTAGCACTGTTGAGGACGGCATATACCCCCGCGACACGCGCATTTTCTGCTAGTGATTGCCAGTCAGTCAGGGTCAAAATGCTGTCGCTATCCAAATTTAACTGCGCTGGAGTAGTCGCAACAGCATGTTCGTCAGCCGCACTATACAAGAAGTCGTGCAAACCCTGATGATTGGCTGGGACGTTTTGATGCTCGATCTGTAAATCCGGCGTATTTTCCACGATCGTCAATTCCATATGTAAGAAGCTAGCCACCATTGTAGATCGTTGCTCGATCGGGTCGATCGCATCCGACACCTTTCTTTGCGAGGACATATCCCCGACTTCTCCAAGCAGTCGGGGATATAACAGTAATTTTCGCCATTCAATTGCAGTATCGATCGAACTATCTAAGTACTGGGTGATTCTATTTTCTGTCCTAATTTTGGTTCGGTACCAGCGATAATCCGTTGGATGTTGGTATTATGTCGCCAAATTACGTAGATACCGCCAACGATCGCAAAAATAACCGATGGTAATGGTCGATCGAATACGAGCATCCAAATTGTCACTGAAACTGCGCCCGCGATCGAACTAATCGAGACAATCCGACTAATGGCGATCGAGATGCCAAATATGACGATCGTTGCTAATCCCACTTGCCACGACATTGCCAGTAAAACGCCCACGCCTGTGGCGACAGACTTACCACCGCCGAAATTTAACCAGATCGATTTACTGTGTCCTAGAATGGCTCCTGTCGCTGCTAGCGGCACTAGATAAGCTTGCCACTCAACTGGAAGTGTGGGCGCGAGATTGAAGGTAAATATGGCATTAGCAATTGCTACAGCTACGGCACCTTTGAGGGCATCAATTAGTAACACGATCGAACCAGGCACTTTCCCCAATGTTCGCAAGACATTCGTCGCACCTGTGGAACCCGAACCATGTTCGCGAATATCGATGCCTTGAAGCAATTTTCCGGCTAAATAGCCAGTCGGCAAAGAGCCGAGGAAATATGCGAGCGTGAAGATACCGATGGCGATGATCATGTTAAGTGGCATTCAGGTGTGATGGGGTGGATCGACTCACTTCAATCGCGATCTGCTTGAGGACAATAATATTCGAGACAGATGCGCAACATCTGTGGGTCGAAGATAATTGGTAAGAAGTGAATGCTGTTGACTTCTTTAAAGTAAAATAGAATGGGGACGGGCTGCCAGAAAATTTTCCAGGTTTCCCATTCTTGATAAGGAAAAGCGCGGATTAATTTAGTGCTCCGGTAGACATTGAGGGCTGTCGTGGTGAATTCTAGTTTGATGAGGGCAGTTTGGATCGACAAAAATAACCCAAAGATGCCAATCGCTACACCCACCCAGACTTGAATTGCGGCGATAGGAATGGCTGCGGCAACAAGGATGAGTGGAATTGTGTAATTAGGGACGAGTTCGACTTTAGCAGGTAACTGAATTGGTGCGGGTGTCGTTGTCACAGGGTTTAGATCTCGATCTCTACAACTAGTCTATTTTAACCAAAATCGGGGTTCAATTTCCCATGTCAACGATCTCCTTTAGCCCTAATTTAGCGACGAGACAAGGACATCAAAATTTGCAGGACGTACCAAAATAGTAAAGCTACTGAAGCAAATAACTCCAAGGAAGCCGCAACATATTGACCTTTGGTATAGTGGTGCATAATCTTCGATGTATCGTAGAGGATTGCCGCCATTGCAAATCCAACCATCATCACCGAGAAAAATACACCTAGGGTAAATCCAAAGATTACACTACAGATAATTAGTCCTAGTGCAACGCAGCCACCGATTTTGAGTGCGCCACCCAGGAAGCTAAAATCTTTGCCAGTTGTAAAAGCAACTGCGGTCAAACCAACAAACATCAGTGATGTTAGAATACCTGCGGTTGGGACGATCGTCGGATCGTAGAGATTATTGGCAATAAATATTAATGGCGCAAATAGGATCGCTTCCGCTGCCACATACAGCCCCAATCCAGTATACTGCAACGAGACTGAATCTGCTTTGCCTGCTAATTCTCTCGATAACCAGCCCAAAACCGAAAATGCGGCTAAGATGGCTAACCAGCTCAAACGGCTGCCCATTAGAGCTGTTGTCAAAATTTCAGCAATCCCCGACTGAATCAGGAATGTCTCTAGCAGGATAAACGCACCTACCGCTCCAGCCAGATGAGTATAGGTCTTTTTGATAAACTCAGCCCGCTCTTGGGGCTGTTCTCTAGCGACAACATGCATAAATTAAATCTCCAAAACTATCGATTTGCTTAGTATCGATGCACAGCTTCTCCAGTGGAGAAATGACTGTTCAATAGATACAGATCGATCGCACCTAAATCCGGAAAGTTATAAGATATTGTAAAGTCTAGAGGGTAGGGGAGTAACGGAGTAACGGAGTAAGGGAGTAAGAAACACTCGCACACCCCATACGGTGGTACAGCCAACTCCCATGATATTTACACCACCTAATAGTAGATTCCCAATTCTCAATTCTCAATTAAAACATGGTTCATTTAGGTCTATTCTGTCCCGCTGAAACTGGTCATTTGAATACGATGCTGCCGTTGGGGCAAGAAATGCACCGACGCGGGCATCGAGTCACATTTTTTGGAATAGTTGATGCGAAATCGAAGGTGTTAGCGGCTGGCTTGGAATTTCGATCGATCGGCGAAGCAGAATTTCCGGCTGGTGCGAGCGATCGATTGTTTGAGGAACTCGGTAAATTGAGCGGTGTGGCAGCCCTATTGTACACAATGGATTGGATTAAACAATCTGCAATAGTATTTCTCAAAGAAGGACCGAATGTGCTCAAAGATGCCCAGATTGAAGCAATATTAGTAGACCAAATTTCACCCGAAGGCGGAATTGTTGCCGAATTTTTAGATATTCCGTTTATCACTATTTGCAGTGCATTACCTTTCAACCAAGAACCAACAATTCCGCCGCTATTTACTACGTGGAAATATAATCCATCTTGGTGGGCGGTACTGCGAAATCAGCTCGTGTATCAGCTCGTTAATCCTTTTACTAGATCGATAAAAAAATTAAGATCTGATTATCGTAAATCATGGAAATTGCCACCGGAAATTAGTGCTGATTCCCAATTAGCAATCTTGACTCAACAACCAGCCGAATTTGAATATCCGAGAAAAAGTCTACCAGACTATTTCCATTTTACTGGCCCATATCACAACCAGACTAGTCGCAAACCAGTCGATTTTCCGTGGGAGCAGTTGACCGATAAACCACTGATTTATGCTTCGATGGGCACCTTGCAAAATCAATTGACTGACGTATTTAAGGCGATCGCCGAGGCTTGTGTGGGACTAGATGCTCAATTGGTCATTTCGCTCGGTGGAGCCAGCTTAGAATCGCTACCAGCCTTGCCTGGAAATCCGATCGTGGTGAGTTACGCGCCGCAATTAGCATTACTAGAACGCGCCGCAGTTGCGATTACCCATGCGGGGATGAATACCGCGCTAGAATGTTTGACCTATGGTGTGCCGATGGTAGCAATTCCCGTGACTAACGATCAGCCTGGAGTCGCGGCTAGAATAGCCTGGACTGGTGCAGGCGAAATCGTTCCATTCAATAAATTAACTGCGACGAGATTACAAACAGCCCTAAATTTGGTATTAACTGAGCCAAGTTATCAGGAAAATGCCCTCAGACTCAAACGATCGATCTCTGAAGCTGGTGGTGTCAATCGGGCGGCGGATATCATAGAATTAGCTATCTCTACTAGACAGCCAGTCAATCGGGCATGAAAAAACAAACGATCGAATTGAGTAAATATACTGCAGCCTATACGAGTATCGGGGAAGGTATCCCCGTAATTTTGTTACATGGCTTTTTTGGTGATGCTTGGACACTAGATTCGATCGCTAAAGGATTATCAGATAAATATTGCTGTATCAGTTTAGAATTATTGGGTTTTGGTGATTCTTCCAAACCAAATATCCGCTATTTAATCGAACATCAAGTTGATTTCTTACAAGAATTTGTAATTGCCAAGGATATATCAGAATTCTATTTGATCGGTTATTCTTATGGTGCTTGGATGGCGGCGGCTTATGCAATTACGATGAATGATAATTCGATCTCAATTCCACATTTAGCCGGAATGGTGCTTGTAGCTCCAACGGGAATTAGGGATGATAGTTTTGTCGGGCGATATAATTGGCTCAAGCCATTGGTATGGCAAACACCACTGGTAGACTTGGTATTAAGTTCGATCGCTCCATTTGCTAAATTAATGAAATATCAATACTTTGAAACGATCCTGGCAGCACGTACAGCGATCTCAACACAACCAGCCGCTCGATCGTTTTTGATCGATCGACTCAAGCCAGAAGATGCCGTCGATACAGTCGAAAATGATATCGATCGAATCACAATTCCTACCCTTATAATTGCTGGTGAAATTGATGGAACTATTCCCTTATGGCATTCCCAAACCTATGCCGAAAAAATTCCCCAAGCTAGTTTAGAAGTCATTCTTGGAGCAGATCACGATTTAGTTCAGACTCACAGTGAAGAAGTTACTCGATCGATTATTAATTATTGGAAGTGAATAGCGAAAAGTGCGGTCTTGGGGTTTCCCCAAGTGGAGCACCTTTTCAAGACAGTGAATAGTGGATAATTGACACCTCTCACAACCGTTAGATCCACTCTCTATCAGTCTGTTTTAACAGACTTAAGCTATTAGCCTGGGGCTTAATACCCAGGCAGGCAAAGAGCGGAGCAGAATACGAACGAGCGGCGATCGTTAACCCGTTGGCGTAGAATCTACGCGAGGAAAAACTCACGTTAACTAGCTATTTTTCAAGCATCCACTCGACTAGATACTTTTAACTTCTTTCAATAAAGACTGAAGATCTGAAGTTGCCATCCGCGCACCAAGTGTTGTGACTAATTTAGCTGAAGCCAAAGAACCTAACCGTCCCGCAGTTGCCCAGTCCATCCCATTAGTGATGCCATATAATACGCCACCAGCATAGATATCACCAGCACCAACAGTATCGATCGCTTTAACTGGAAAAGGTGCGATTTCCAGTAATGTTTGACCGTCAAATATTAACGAACCTTTGGGACCAAGGGTGACAGCAAATGTTTTAGAAATGGTTTTTAGATACTTAATCGCTTCAGCTAAATCTTGAGTGCCAGCTAGCTCGAATGCCTCACTTTCATTAGCAAATAATAGATCGACTCCAGTACCAACCATGTCTAAAAGTCCCTGTTTAAAAAACTTCGCCATATTTTGATCTGATAGCGTTAGAGCGACTTTTTGACCTGCATTAACAGCAATTTCTCTGGCTTTAATTGCAGCTTGCTTACTATTTTCACCCGTAACTAAATAGCCTTCAATATAAGTATAAGTCGAGTTAGCGATCGAGTCTGGTACTAGTTCGATATCTGACAAGCCAGAAGAAATGCCCAGAAAGGTATTCATCGTCCGATCTGCGTCTGGAGTGACGAAAACGAGGCATTTACCTGTAATGCCTGGTTCGGGTGGGTGAAGTTTGAGATTGGTATCGACACCAGACTCCAGCAAATCTTTGAGATAATATTCTCCAGGCTCATCATTGGCAACCTTACAAGAGTAAAATGCTTTACCACCAAATTGACTGACAGCCACAATTGTATTCGCCCCAGAGCCACCACAAGTGCGTTTGGTAGCACAATCGCCGAGATGACTTAAAATTTTATTCTGACTGGCTTCATCTAATAGCGTCATCACACCTTTGTCGATGCCCAATTCTACTAGTACCTCTGGCTCAACTTCGCATTCTACATCGAGGAGAGCATTACCTAGTCCATATATATCGTAACGTGTCATAAAAATTTAATTAGTAAACAACAAGATACTTACTATCTCCTCGATCGACAGTACCATACATAGCCATCTTCAGTTTACGACTTACGACTTACCACTTACGATTTACGACTTACGACTTATTTTACTCTTCGCTCTGACGTTGACGCACATATCCAGCGATACCACGTTGGGAATTTTTGATAAAATCACAGATTTCTCGGACTAAATCGGAATCGAATTCAGTTTCTAATCTTGCTAAAGCTTCAGGAATTAGTAAATTCGATTGATACAGGATTTTAAAAGCACGTTTGAGCGTTAATCTTTCATCCGCTGTAAATCCCGCTCGACGCAAACCGATGCTATTTAAACCCATTACTTTATTCAGCGTCGTACTGCGCGTCATGCAGAATGGGGGAATATCTTTATGTGCGGCAGAACCCCCCGCCATCATTACCAATCTACCAACTTTGGCAAACTGATGAATCAGACAATTTCCACTAATAAATGCGCGATCTCCAACTTCAACATAACCAGCCAAAAGTGCGCCATTAGCTACAATGACATCATTACCGAGCTGGACATTATGGGCGAGGTGACTGTATGCCATTAATAGACAATTATTGCCTACTGTCGTAGTCGTTCCAGCTTTGGTGCCGCGATGAATTGTTACGCCTTCTCTCAGGGAACAATTGTCCCCAATTTTGACATAACTCGGCTCATCTTTGAATGCTAAATCTTGAGGTATATCGCCAAGGACAACATTACTATGAAGATGACAATTTTGCCCGATCGAGGTGTAAGGTAGCAGGGTGACATGAGCGTCTAAAATACAATTATCCCCAATTTCTACATCATGTCGAATGTAGCAAAATGGACCGATCGAGACGTTGGCCCCAATTTTAGCACCAGACTCGATCGCGGCGGTGGGATGTATTTGCATAGATGGCGAAGCTCAACTTTCAACTTTCAACTAAATTATCGATCGTTACTTTGCATTTCTTTTGAGGCACGATAGGCATCTGCCATTCTACCAAAGTTAACTTTAAATTCTGCCACACCTAACAGACTACCTTTGACGGTTTCATCTTCTTCCCAACAGGCAGAAAGAATACCATAGCTTAGTCCCAATACACTCAATCCCAAGCAGCCCATACTAGTCAGCAAGACTACTGTATTGGGAATTTTGAATAAGTGGTTGACGATCGCTAAATAACTGCCAATGAAGATCGACATGCCCATAATAATGGGAATCCCACAAAATACCAATACCCGCCGAATCATTCGTTGACTGACAACTTCAGGAATAAAACCAGCATCTCGTTCTGCCACTGCTGGCGATGAAGTCTGTGGTTTAACAATTGGTGTCCCTTTTTTCGTGGCGGATTTACGCGACTTGTTACTATTTTTTGGTTCAAATGGTACCGATTGGCGGGGATTCTCGGCAGGCATATAGCTGTTCTTCTATTAAGTGAGATATGTGCGTGAGGTGATGAAAAAGGTTAGAGAGTAGAGACTAGGAAAGAGCTTTTCTAGTCACTAGCCACTAGCCACTACTTTCTAGGTACTAGTCTTTGACACGACGAATACCTAGACTATCAGCTAGATTTTGGTAACGTTGAACGCTGTCAGCCTGGATGAACGCCAATAGACGTTTGCGTTGTCCGATCATTTTCAACAAGCCACGGCGAGAAGCATGATCGCTTTTATTCGCTTTGAGGTGCTCGCTGAGACGGTTGATTCTCTCAGTCAGCATCGCGACTTGGAGATCGGAGGAACCTGTATCGGTTGCGTGCAACTGATGCGCGGTCATGATTTCTTGCTTACGTTCTTGGGTTAGGGTCATGAATACTGAAAACTTTGATTAAATTTTGCAACTTACTATTTTAACATTTACAGTTCGATTTGACTATGATCGATCGAAAATTCGATCGCCACACATGATTATTTTTGAAGTCGGAAGCTTTTCTGCCAGGTTGGATGGGTAGTATAGGTCTAACTGAAACTTTTAGAACCACAATGTTAAGACAAGAAGAGCGGATCGTTCGCCTCGACCAACTTTTACGCAATCGAGATCGCACTACAGCCCAGTATTTAGCAGATGAATTGGAAGTTAGCGAACGGACAGTCAGAGCAGATATTGCCTTTTTGCGCGATCGATTACACGCGCCGATTCTTTATGCAAAACAGCAAGGCTATCACTATCAAGATCCCACCTGGCGATTGTCTACATACCCACTTACTCAAGGCGAACTTTTCGCGCTAACGCTGGGGGCAAGAATGCTCAAAGCATATAGTGGCACAGCCTATCGGCAAGAACTAGAGACAGCAATTGCCAGGTTGAGCGAACGACTACCAGAGCAAAACTGGGTAGATTTACAGAAATTATCAGAAGAACACATGTTGTTCCGTGCTGAAGCGACACTAGATCTCGATCCAGTGATTTGGAATAATCTCGAAAATGCGTGTCATCGCCAACAGTCCGTACAGATGACCTACTATACCGCGAGTCGGAATTCGACTAGCGATAGAGTATTCGATCCTTACTTGCTCCACATCTATCGCGGAACTAATCCCTATGTGATTGGCTACTGTCACAACCGCAAAATGATTCGGTGGTTTCGAGTGGATAGAATTCGGAAGTTAGAGCCGAAAATCGATAGCTTTGTCCGCGATCCTAATTTTGAACCAAGCCAATATCTCGACCAAATTTTTCAATGTGAGGTGGGAACTGGAACGGTAGATGTAAAGATCCATTTCAACCCAGCTACGGCTCCATATATTCGAGAGCGTAAATGGCATCCAAGCCAGAAACTAATAGAACATACGGATGAGTCTGTGACGCTGACGATGACAGTAGGTGGATTGAATGATATTAAACGTTGGGTTTTGAGTTATGGCAAGGGAGCTAGAGTTTTGAGTCCGCCTAATTTGATAGCAATGATTAAGGCGGAAATTGAGGGAATGATGAGTTATTACACCGGAGATTGAAGATGACAGAAAGATTTTGGGCAAAGACGGGCGACGCTAAGTTTGAAAATGGCTCTCCGCAATATCATCCAGTGATTTGTCACTTGGCAGATACAGCATCAGTGGCGATGGAAATAGTTAGGAATTATCTGAGCCAAAGTGCGATCGATCGACTGGAAATTGGACTAGGATTGCAGGGTGAATCTCTGATTAGATTTTGTGGATTCATTGCTGGTAGTCACGATTTGGGGAAAGTTAGTCCAGCATTTCAGTTTCAAGTTAGCGAAGTGGGGAAAGCACTGGTTGGAGACAATATTTATAGCGTGTGGCACGATTACTCCGCAGAAATTAAGCGAGGTAAAACGCCTCATGGCATAGTAACAGCGAAAACTCTACCAGAATTTTTAATTGAATTAGGAATAGAGAAAAGTTTATCTAAAAAACTTGCGAAAATCGTGGGTGGGCATCATGGCTTTTTTCCATCTAATAAAGATATTCAAGATTTAGACGATTTGCTAGCTGGAACGAAGGAAGGGAGCGCGTGGCAACGATTCAGTCATGACATCTTCATTCAACTCCGCGATTTTGTGGGTTTAACAGAATCGGATTTACCGTCTCAATGCAATAATGCTGCTGCGATGCTGATTGCGGGATTGACGACGGTATCGGATTGGATTGCTTCTAATCCCGATGAAAAGACTGGATTTCCTTATGCAAACGATCGACTATTTGCTGAATACGCGATCGAATTACCAGCCAAAGCCAGACAAGCGTTAACCGCGATCGGGTGGACAAAGATCGCCCCAGGCAAGCCGTTGACATTCGGCCAACTATTTCCTCAAAATCCCATTCCGCGACACCTGCAAGACGCAGCAATCGAGCTTTCAGAACATCTACAGCCGCCTTGTCTAGTCTTAGTTGAAGCTTCAATGGGGGAAGGCAAAACTGAAGCGGCTTTATATTTAGCCGATCGACTTCAACATCAAGCTGGTGCTGGTGGCTTTTATATTGGGCTACCAACTCAAGCGACGAGTAATGCAATGTGGAAACGGGTACAGAGCTTTTTAGGACAGCGTTATCCGCAACAGGTTGTAAATCTCACCCTCAGTCACTCGGCGGCAGCCTTGAAGCCGGAATATCAGGAGACAGTTTGTCGTTTAGACCAAGTTTACGATGAAGATGGGCGAGTAGCGGCTGGAGAATGGCACACGGCAAGGAAACGAACAATGCTGAGTCCGTATGGGGTTGGGACGATCGACCAAGCTTTGATGGGAGCAGTGCGATCGCGTCATCAGTTTGTACGTCTATTTGGTTTGGCGGGGCGAACTGTAATTCTGGACGAAATCCATGCCTACGATCTGTACACAGGCACTTTACTAGAAAGGTTTCTAGAATGGCTGGCTCTATTGGGTTCACCCGCGATCGCGTTATCTGCCACTTTACCCGCTAGTACCCGCGCTAGGTTGGTTAATGCTTACGCACGGGGTTGTGGGATGGTAGAGCCAGAACTACCACCAGCAGAATATCCCCGCATTACGGCTCTGACATTTGAAGGCGCGATCGTTAAATCTTTTCCAGCTTCAAACCATGTTACTCGATCGCTCGATCTCAATTGGGTTGATGAAGAGAATTGGGGCGCAGAGTTGGCATCGAAACTAAGCGATGGGGGATGTGCGACGGTGATTTGTTCGACGGTGGCTCGTGCCCAAGCGGTATTCGATCGATTGCGAGAGTATTTCCTACCAACAGAATTAGGACTATTTCACGGACGATTCTTGTTTGTCGATCGCGAACGAATTGAAGCCGACTGTCTAGATAAATTTGGTAAAGATAGTAAAAATCGTCCCAAAAAGTTTGTTTTAGTAGCAACGCAAGTAATCGAGCAAAGTTTGGATGTAGATTTCGATTTAATGATAAGCGATATCGCCCCGATCGATCTACTTCTACAGCGATCGGGTAGACTCCATCGACATCCAGAGCGAAAAGCGACACGTCCAAGCCAAGTCCAAGAGCCTACTCTATGGATAATTAAGCCGCAATTAAACGAGCATCAACATATTGACTTTGATGCAGCGGGATTTATCTACGATCGCCATGTTTTGCTACGAACATGGTTCACTCTTCGCGCTCTAAATACGATCCAATTACCCGATCTCATGGATGAGTTAATTGAGTCAGTTTATGACTTAGAGATGGCTATTCCTGACTCATTAACATCGATCGAACAGACAGATTGGCAAACGTCTCTAACTGACTACCTCCAAGATTGTCAGGAACAAAAAACACTCGCTCAAAGAGTATATCTTCCGCCCGCTCGACAAGATGCAAAACCCGAACACTTTACCCGCCAAGGGGAGGAAGATGATGAAAGTGCGATCGCGGCGATGACTCGATTGGGTGAGACTTCGGTTACGACCATATTTATTTCGCAAACGGAAGAAAAACGGTTAATTAGTTCAAAACCTCCAAATCTAGCGCAAATTCGGGAACTCTTAGGTTGTAGCACTCGAATTTCTAAGCGGGGGCTAGTCAATGCGCTGATGGCTCAACAGAATCCACCAGCCTGGAAATCTGCCCTGCTGCGAAACTGTCGCTACGTGGTTGTGGACGATGGCGGAATTGCTCGGATCGGTGAATGGGAATTGGAGCTAGATCCGCTCAAAGGTGTAGTTATTACTAAAATATCTGAGTCTTAAACTAAACAATGTCTTTTAACCTCACACAAGAACGCTGGATTCCGGTCGTCAGTCATGGCTGGCAGCAGCAGGAAGTATCCCTAATCGAACTATTTAATGATTGGGGTAAATATCGAGAAATTCAAGCTGACAATCCCCCAACAACACTCGCTTTGCATCGCTTTCTGATTGCGATTTTACATCGTGCTTATAATGGCCCTCGTGATGAAGAGCATTGGGAAGAAATTCGAGCAGATGGCGGACAACAAGCGATCGATTATCTTCAGCAACACGCTGATAAGTTCGATCTATTTCATCCTGAACATCCATTCATGCAGGATATTTCGATCGAGAGTGATGCCTCTGGGGAAATCTATCAAGCGGC
>NZ_JANOJV010000293.1:0-10286 GCF_031418915.1 Chamaesiphon sp. VAR_48_metabat_135_sub
GGAAAATTGGTTGTCTGAGCTTTCGGCAGCCGAACGTCAAAAATTCCTACTCAAATTGGTGCGACGCGAGCCACATGTCGATCTGCAATTAATTAATCGGTTGAAAGAATTGGCTAGGAAGGGTGAATCTACGCCTCAATCGACAGTGGGATATCGACGTTTATCGGAATTGCAAGAGATCGCTAATACAGTGAAAGAGCAGCGTCAAGAGCGAGAACAAAATGCGGTCAGAAAAAAGCGGACTCAAGCATTAGCAGCACTAGCACCGAAGGAAGCCCAAACCTGGGAACGGGTGGTAAAGTTGATTGAAGTTAAACAATCTCAACCTTATGATGAGGCAACTGCTTTACTCAAAGATTTGCGCGATTTGGCAGAACAGCAGGGACGATTGCCTGAATTTAGCCAACGTTTCGAGCAACTCAAGTCGGACTATAGTAGTCGTCCAGCATTAATGAAGCGATTTAGATCGATTCGTGTTTGAGTTACGAACAAATACTCACTGGAAATACCAAATTTATTGTAGGCATAAACTTCAATGCACGATCGAGTAATTGACTATCTAGAAGAACACATTCCCGAACTAGCAGAATCTGCGGTAACTCAAGCTTATTGGCAGTCCCTAGCGGCTGGAAATAGCGTCCTAGAGAGTGAAAATGGGATTATCTACGAACGGTTCCCTGATGGTTCTAGTAAAGTGGTGAAAACGATCGAGCCACCTACAAGTGTGGCAATTGGGGCGAGACGGAAATTATTATGAACGATCTACCCCGCTTGCGGATGTTTGCAGGGCCGAACGGTTCTGGTAAAAGTACGATTAAATCAGTAATTCGCTCAGAATTACTTGGCATTTACATCAATCCTGATGAGATTGAGAAAGACATTCGCAATGGTGACTTTCTCGATCTCCAAGCTTTTGGCGTTCGCACTACAGCAGCAGAAATACTAGCCTTCTTTCAGAATTCAACACTTTTAGCAAAAGCCGATTTACTAGAAGAGGCAGAATACCTCAGCTTTAACGATGACAAACTCAGTTTTCACAACGTTATCGTAAATTCCTATTTTGCTTCTGTAGCTGCTGATTTCATTCGGCATAAGTTACTAGAAACTGGAACTTCTTTTACGTTTGAAACAGTAATGTCATCACCTGACAAGATAGCATTTTTGCAGAAAGCTCAACGGCGAGGCTATCGTACTTATCTCTATTATGTAGCCACAGAAGACCCAATCATTAATATTCTGCGGGTACAGCGACGAGTCAGTCTGGGCGGACATCCCGTACCAGAGGATAAAATTGTTGCGCGGTATACTCGCTCGTTAGATTTGTTGGTGGATGCGATTCGGCATACCAATCGTGCTTATATTTTTGACAACTCTACTCATCAACAGATCTGGACGGCAGAAATTACTGATGGGGAGTTTTTAGAAATGAAGACAGATCGAATGCCTGCCTGGTTTAAAATCGCCGTGTGGGATAAATTCTCAGAAATATAGAGAAAAGTTCGTCTAGCGCATAACTGACAAAGCAGTGAAAAATGATAATCTAATTTATGCGAAATCTGCTCATTGTTGAATCTGCTGGCAAAATTAAAAAGCTCAAAAGCATCCTCGGTTCTGATTGGGATGTGAAAGCTTCAATTGGGCATATTCGCCAACTCGCTAACGATGGGGATGGTTCATTAGGGTTTGAATTGGGTACAGAGACAATCGATTGTCGCTACATTCCCCGCGACGACAGAGCGAAACAAACAATCGCCGGACTAATCGCCGCAGCCAAACAAGCAGATCGAGTATTCATCGCCTCAGATCCAGATCGGGAAGGTGAGGTAATTGGCTGGCATATAGCTCAAGTATTAAAGCTTAAACAGCCCCAGCGCGTTGTCTATCAGGAGATTACCGAGTCTGCTGTCAAGAAAGCGATCGCTAGTCCACGCTCCCTAGACATGGCTCTGGTAGAAGCAGGTAGGTGTCGCGATTGTCTGGATAAATTGGTGGGATATAAAGGATCGCCGCTAATCTGGCGACTCAATAACGGAGCGAAAAGCGTCGGGCGGGTGCAATCAGCCACCCTCCACTTAGTCTGCCAACGAGAGCGAGAAATTCAAGCCTTCAAGCCCCAGGATTATTGGTCGGTATTTGTAGACTATGCCGAAGGTTTCCGCGCCTTCTACAACGGCACTACCCAAGCTGTTTCGCCAGTAGCAGATGAAGAAACTAGCGACGATGCTGGTACGACAGAAAAAGTTGCCGAATCGACTCGCGTATTGACTCAAGCTGAAGCCGAGAGATTGGTGGAGATCGGCAAATCTCACCCCCATCAAGTCCAGACAATTGAAGGTAAACTCAGTCCCAAAAAGCCACCCGCCCCATTCATCACCTCATCGCTGCAACAAGCCGCAGGTTCGCGGTTAAAGTTCTCTCCAGAACATACAATGTCAGTCGCCCAGAAGCTTTATGAAGCGGGATTAATTACTTACATGCGGACTGATTCAGTCGAACTCAGTCAGGATTTTTGTAAAGCCGCACGAGAATGGCTACTTGCTCACGATAAAGATAATGTACCAAACAAAGTCGCCAAACAGCGCAGTTCCAAAGACGCTCAGGAAGCCCATGAAGCGGTCAGACCGACAGATCTAACAAAAGCATCAAGCGAACTCAAACAGCAGCTCTCAGAGGATGAATTCGCGCTGTATGTGATGATTTGGATGAGATCGATCGCCTCTCAGTGCAAACCCGCCCAAATTCGCAAAACCACGATCGTTACTCAATCTGCCGAGATCCAGTGGCAAGCCAGAGGACAAATGCTCGAATTTGCTGGCTACGCCAAATATTGGAAGGATATTAGCGGTGATGCTGTCCTACCCAGTTTGCAGCCCAAACAACCACTCACCGCAGCTAATGTCAGCCACGAGCAGAAACAGACTCAACCACCGCCACGCTACTCCGAGCCAAAACTCGTCCAACTGATGGAACGGCGCGGGATCGGTCGTCCTTCCACTTACGCGCCGACTATTGCTACCCTAAAACAACGTAATTATGTCGAGCTGGTGAAGAGCAAAGTACAACCGACGACTGTGGGGCTGCAAGTAGACGACTTCCTGATCCAAGCGTTGCCAGAATTGATTCAATCGGAATTCACCGCTCAGATGGAAACTCAACTCGATGCCATCTCAAAGGGTCAGAAAGAATGGCAGAGTTATCTAATTGGGTGGAATCAAAGTTATTTCGTACCAGCATTGAGTAAAGCTATCAAGAATCTGCCAGAACAGGATACTAGCTCTTTCCAGGGTAGGGATCTGGAGAAATCGCGATCGAAATGTCCGACTTGCAGCAAACCAATGTCCAAAGTACCTACCAAGAAGGTAAAAAAGGGCTATTTTCTCAAGTGTGAAGATGGATGTAAAGATAATGAGGGCAAAGGTTTGGTGATGTTTTGGTCGGATCGATCTAATGAATGGCAGCTCCCCCAACCTAAAACCGAACAGTCATCACCAGCGAAACTTACCGAACATCCTTGTCCAGTTTGCCAGAAGCCGCTGGAAGAATACAATTACACGAAGGATGGCCGAGCCAAGTCAATGTTGCGATGTTCGGATGCAGCAGCTAGAACCAAGCCCAAACACAAGGATGTCGCCTATTTTCGAGGGAATGAACAGCAGTGGTGGAGTCCGAAACTAGGTAATCTGGGTACGGATGCCTCAAAAGCAAATTGATGGCTTTCCGATCGTCTTTCTTGGGTAAAATTATGGATTGTTAATCACAGCTTCTAGTTCAGATAAGATGGCGATAATCTGTTGAAATTCTGTAGCTCTACCCAGCATCATGCCTTGCATCGCTTAACATTTAAGCATCGACCGTTTCATAGGACATTCAGCGATCAAATACATTAGCACTATCGATCGAGATTTTTGATGTATGGTGGGATCAAACCGACAACCACGCTACATATGGGTGTTGACATTCGATCGAAAACCTTAACTTGTCACCAATCGGGTCACCCGCCCAGTTGTCAAAATGCCGCCAAGACCAGTGGCGGGCTGTGAGTGGCGGTAACGCCATTGATAATTTGCTTCCAAGTGATTTTAAGTCGAGCAAGTAGTGCGGCTCAAACTGTCTTGGCTTTCGGCAAAATCTTATCATCAACTTTGAGTTGAGTGCAGACTTTGAGGACTTCTTCAACTGCACCTTTGCAGATCAAAACATGGTCTTTGCCCCTTTCGCCAAATTTGCGGTCACAATTTTCTGAGCGATATCGATAAGTGCATTGGATGAATCTACAGAATTGGCATTGCGGCTGGCATTATTCATAAAGTAGTTTAATTTGGGTTATTAAATTGTCGGGAATTCTAAAGTTATTAGGTACTGTGATCGATTGCTAGAAGGTGATAACGTCTTAATTGCCGCACATGGTAACTCGTTGCGATCGATTATCATGATGCTTGACGGGTTGAGTCCAGATAAAGTGACAGCACTAGAGCTAGCAACGGGTGTACCGATCTTGTACGAGCTGGATGCTGCTGGAGAATCGATCGGAAAAAAGATTCTAAATGATTGATATCGAATCGATTCAAATCAGTCCGTCTTTTCTTGCCATAAACAGCATCAGATCGATAACCCGACAGGCATACGTCCACTCATTATCGTACCAAGCCACCACTTTGAAAAAATTGGCATTTAAACCAATCCCTGCTGTGGCATCAAAGATACTGGAACGAGGATCGATGCGAAAATCCATCGACACAACTTTATCCTCGGTATAGCCCAATGCGATTGTCGATCAAGATGCCGTCAGGCTGGGCTGCAACGGTGTCTGGATATGTGCCGTGGGTGGAGTCGTATTTGAATAGGTAGGCAAGGTTATCGGCGGGAACTAGGTCATTCACACCGACTAGTTCTAATTCGGGATGACTCATGGCAATCCGCGCCACTAGCCGTCCGATCCGCCCGAAGCCATTAATACCGATTTTGAGTGTCATTTGTAGTTAATTCCTGAATCTAAATTTCGTTTTGACAGGTCTGTTCTCGTTCAATTTGCGTGATATTTGCTAATGTCACTTCAGCGATCGCCTGCATCGCATCTTCAGTGAAAAATGCCTGATGTCCGGTAATTATTACGTTAGGGAAAGTCATCAGGCGGGCAAAAGTATCATCTTGGAGAATTCGATCGGATCGATCTTCAAAGAATAGTGCTGATTCTTGTTCGTAGACATCTAACCCTAATCCGCCAATTTGGGATGATTTGAGTGCAGTAATAATGGCATCTGTATCGATTAATGCGCCCCGACTGGTGTTGATTAGCATCACATGAGGCTTCATTTGGGCGATCGATTCCTTATTAATTAAGTGATAATTTTCTGGAGTTAATGGACAGTGGAGCGTAATAATATCTGACTGGGAAAACAATTGGGCTAGCTCCATGTATTCGACTCCAATCGCCTCGCAGTCGGGATTGCGGTAGGGATCGTAGGCGATAACTTTGCAACCAAACCCCGTCATAATTTGAGCGGTGACTGTGCCAATTTTGCCCGTCCCAATAATTCCGATCGTCCGTCCATGTAAATCGAAACCCAGCAGTCCTTCGAGTGAAAAATTGCCTTCGCGGACGCGGTTATAGGCTCGATGTAATTTGCGATTGAGTGTCAGGATTAATCCCACGGTATGTTCAGCGACGGCATAGGGGGAATAGGCGGGGACGCGCACTAATTTGATGCCCAGATTTTTGGCGGCTTGGACATCGACATTGTTGTATCCAGCACAGCGCAAAGCAATTAGGCTAACATTGTGGCTAGCGAGAGCTTTTAGGGTGTCTTTATCGACTTCATCATTGACAAAGATACAAACAGCGGTGGCATCTTGAGCAAGGATGGCGGTGTGCCGATCGAGTCGGGCTTCTAGAAATATTAATTGATGTTGATGTTGTGAATTAGCGGCTGTAAAAAATTGGCGATCGTATGACTTGGTACTAAAAATAGCAACTTTCATAGTTTGGATTGGTAGTTAAAATAATCACGATGAAAGCAAGTAGCCCAAAGGTTTACGGTGCAGTAGCATTACGCCAGTGGCAATCAGCACAGGAGCAAGAATCCCCATATCGATCGCATAGGTAATTACAGTGCTATAGCTCCACACTTCCGGCGGTGCTTTACCCTCAATTAGTGCGGGGATAATGCTCAAAACGGGCCAGATTAACACCAACACTATCCCAGACACAATTTCGTAAATCCCAATATTTCGGTGCGGCAAGTGAGCAGAAAAGTGGGCTGTCAACGTCGCCAAATCAAAAGACATCAGCGTCAGAATTAGCCCAAATAAACTAGCCGACATCAACACAACATAGACGAGGAATAAATGGTTGTAAGCTGCTAATTGCAATTCTCATATTAGATCTCCTATATGAATTAATTTTTGCCCTAGTTTCTAATCCGATCGCATTTCATTAATAGATCGATGGATACAAGGTTTGATATTTACTCCATTATTTACGTTACAAATTCATAGTTAATCTCTGTAACTTTTCCTTTGTAATAGAGCCGAATGCCGTCTGGATACTCCCATCCCACCTCGCCTTCTAAAGGAATCAGCATCTCGTTACACACTGAATAGTTCCAAAACCTGCCGCTCCAAGGCATTGCAGTCAGCTTGTCGCGATAACGCGCTTCAGCCCGCATGGTTTCGATCGTTCCTTGAGCATTAAACCGAAACAGGAGGGAAACCGTTGTTGGAGCATCGGTCAATGTAGCGCGGGCAGAGGTATCGTCAATGGCTTCCCAGCGCACACCCTGACTGGGTAATAGCGCAGTCGGATACCAAGGCATCTCGGCAAAAAATCGCAGCAGCTCACCTTGGGCGGCTTGTGGAGTCCCCCGTACATCGGCAACGGTGAAAAGACCGAGTAATGATGCGTGTAAGCTGCCTGCTCCTAACACATAGGCATCATGAACAAAGGCACTCACGCCTGGAGCCATCTGAATCCGCGCATCCCAATCAAATCCCGGACGTTGAGTCGTCACAAGTTGAGTGGCAGTAAACGGACTCCACTTCGCTGCCGTCTCACTCATATTGAATATTCCCTGCTGAGAAAGATTGACCGCCGCCACGATCGGTTGTCCCTCCTTCAATACAACCCGAAAGAATCGCTGCACCGGATCTGGCAAGCCTTCAAGCTCTTTTAAATCATAGGTTTTGGGATTAATAGTTTGCTTCCCATTGGTTAACCGATCGCGCAATCGATCGGTCTCTAACTGCCACTGATATTTACCATAAAGACTCGCTATTCCAAACAAAATAATGACTGATCCGGTGATAATTACAATCGATTTTATAAGCACAATACTGACCTAGCGTTGTTAATTTAGGATTCGATAGAGTGTGACGATACAGGTATAGAAATATGGAGTGGGCAGTGCTCACAAACCATGGCTAGGGTAAACGGTCTGCTACCGCCAACGAGGATAATCTAATTTTCTCTGCTCTTTCTTTGATGCCCAACATACATTTTTTCATCATAATAATGTCTCCAAAATCATAGAAAATATAATAAATAATCCACGGAAAGCTGAAATCGTATTTTGTTCTTAATCTAGTTATTAACCTGGTATTACCAGCTTCGGTTTGCTGCAAGAACCAGCCCCATGTCGCATTTCCTTTTCTATCCCACCATATGATATACTCAGGTTTTCGATAATCTTTTACCCACATTCCATTCTTTTGATTAGGCGTAAATGGAATAAAGTAATCTTGTTCGATTCTTTGATATTTTGGGATGATGTCTCTCGAACTCGGCACGTTGGCATTATCGATAATATCGATACTATAAAAACCTGCTCTGCCAGAGCCGATTTGGACGATCCATTTCCATACTTCAGTGGGTGGGGCTTTTATCGAGACTGCTCTTGTGGCAACGAAATTAGGCTTTTGGACAATATCATCACCAGACATAGAGCATTTGAATTCATCATCTGTGGCTCCCCAGCGAAGTTGCCAGGGGCGCAAGATTTTTAGATAGAAAATCACGAAAATAGTAACAAAAATGAATAGTTCCATTTCATTAAAAACTCCGTTGATGATAGATAACTGCGTGTATGCTGTGAGCGATAACAAACACAACTGCTGGCACAATATAAAAAATCGGACGATAACGTAAACGTTCTGTGAAGTAGAATTTCTCACCGAGTAAGCCTAGTCCAATCGTCCAAAATATATTCGTGTAAGCTGAAGCTGCAAAACCGATCGTACTGGTACTCCAATCGCTATTCGGGAAAAAATGCTGAGTTCCGTAGGACAGATAGTAAAGTGCTACCCCAGCCAAATACAAAGCTGACCCTCGTTTTTGAGTGGTGGTTGATATGCCAATGGAAAAAAATGCGGGCATTGCAAATACCAAAATTCGCCCGATGCTTTCGATATTTAGTAATATATCTGGGATACCTCGATCGAATTGGACTGGTGTCAATGCATTGGGGAGAAAGGTCATCAGGCTCAGACTAAAGATCAGAGGTGGAAATGTTAGCCAAATACCATTTTTAATGATGTCAGTTTTCGTAATTTTCACGATTGTTTCTCTCCATCATCATTCATTTAACGAGCTGCAACTGTTTGCCACTCTTGAATCGCTATAGAGGGGATTTGCAACTCAGTGGCTCCACCAGTGAGCATCGGTAAAGTTAGCTCCAGCGGAATTTCAGAATGCAACTGTGGCAGAATAGATTGAATATCATATTCGCCAACGTTTGCTAAAGTAGTTGCGCCCTGAGAAATTTCGTTAGTCACATCTTTTGCAGTGAGAGTTTGTCCCATTGATGTTGTCAGGGTTAGCGATCGATCGTGGTCTAATTCCACTGCACCCAGAAAGCCTACCAGCCGCAAGGAAACCATCGCACTACCGTCGGGACGGACGCGCTTGAAGGCGACTACCTGCCAAGATTTTCCGGTGCGATCGCGCAGGTTTTGGCGGGACTGATAGAGCATCTGTCCTGGAGCTTCTTCAATTTGGGTTACAGCAGCAAAGGCGGTTAAGGGATTGAAAATCACCAACAAAATGCAAATTGAAGCAGCTATTAGCCAGAGGATTGGGCGAATTTTAGACATGTTCGAGTAGATTATCAATTGGTTTAACTCTACGATTAGCGATTTCCCGTCCGGCGACGTTCGGCTGCGGCACGCGACCTGATTTGGGTTCTAAAACCACTCCGCTGCAATCTACGAGCAGCGCGTTCGGCATCAGGACGCTCGGCATAAAAACCTGCTAAAGTCCATTTCCGGTCGCGGGGACTGCGGTAATGAACCGTATAGCCACGTTGGTAAGTGGGACGTTGGGCTACTTGCAAATTTGTTTTCACAAGCAAGTTCTGGCTAACTGGTTGTGAATTCAGTGCATTTGCCTCAAAAGGCATCGTTACTAAAACCCCCGTATATACCAATGAGATAAGAATTATCTTGTTCATAAATAATGTCTGAGCGATCGCGAATTGAGATCCAGTGCCGCAAACGCGATCGTCATCTAATTTGTTGGTGAATGTTCCTTGGCAAAATACGCTCGAACCTTTGCAGCGATCTGAGGATTCGTCATCTTGTCAACTGTTTCGATATCGACAATATGTCCACCCAGGTGATTTTTTTCAAGTTGTTCTTTTAGTTCACCCTTTGCTTCACCTGGCCCAAAAATGAGAATAGACTCAGCATCTCGAATAGCTGCAATGACCGCAGCATAGTAAATATTCAGATGTTTCGTAAAATCTCTTTGACGGCGGTCGTCAGCAGGTACTTGAACTGATTCATAATTACCCTCAAGTGGTCGGTCGCCAGCCCGCTGAAGCTGTTTTTCAACCCCCGATACTATCTCCTCAATCTTTTCTCCTTGCTCGGTAATAGCTACCAAGATCGCCTTCCGATGGTCGATCCATATTCCTACTTTAGTACTCATTGACTATTTCCTTACTATTATGGTAAAAGGGAATATATCCCTCGTCTACAATTCTAAAAAAGCTTTAATTATTGGCAGCAGTTCTTGCTACGGCTCGCACCCATAAGTGTATTAAAAATTCAAAATCTATGGAACTATCAAAATGTAGATTTTAACTTCTAATTTAGAGCCATAATCTCCTCATATTGAGAGAGGTGAAAAAGCAGATTTCACTATACAAAATATAATTCAGTCATCGATCGCGTAGCGTCTGCTTTGCAGAATCGAGATCTTGGCTGATTAATGTTTGAATATCGGTTCGCAATCCAGTAATTTCTGATTGCAATGCTTTAATCGATTTTGCACTTGCTAGTTCTGCATCATCACT
>NZ_JANOJV010000294.1:0-2143 GCF_031418915.1 Chamaesiphon sp. VAR_48_metabat_135_sub
GCTCGTGCTTTAATTGCGATGCCTGCTAATCCCAGTGTAGCGCGATTATCACCTGCGGCTGTCTGACAAGCACTTAGTACTAACAAATCGATCGCATTGCCAGAACGAGTACCGCGATCTTTGAGTAAATTACTAAATTGGTCGAGATTCAGTCGATTATTCCAAGTTAATATATAAGTATCTTCGGCTTTAGAACTAAACTGTCCGTGAGTGGCAAAGTGGACGATTGGGGCATTACTGGCTACTAAGTTAGTTGCAACTAAATTACTATTAAATTGCTCGTTAAGTAATTTTTGATGGGGCACTAAATGGCTAATCGATTCGATTTCGGGTTTGACACCTGGTAAAGCCGAAAACCCTTGCCGACTTTCCGAAATACCACCTAGTAAAGCTTGCGATCGCATTCTATCTGTTGAATCTTGGGGTGGAACTAATTGCAATCCTGGTGTTAATGCTAAATTGTAACTTTCGACTAAATATTTATTGCCATCGTACAATACTGACATCGGAATAGTTCTGAATGCTCCATCTAAAACGAAGACTAATGTTTTAGTTTTAGCAGCGGCAAGATCTCCGGCTAGGGGAGCAATTAGCAGATCGTAGATTTGTTTGGACTGTTGTTTGAAAGCCTGCTCTTGTTTAGCAGTAAAATTCAGATCGACGATTTTGGAGTCTTGAATTTTAGCTTGCAGTTGACTGATGGTTTCTTCAACTGTGGCTGAGGAGATTTGTTGACTGTAATAACGGAGGGGTTTGCCAGGGATAGAGGCGATCGTCGCCACGCGATCGGGTAAAATAATGGGATAGATTACGACTGCCGATCGATCGATTTTATCTAGTTGGACTGTATAAGTATCCAAACAGCCTTGACGGAGAAAGTTTTCTAATTCGGCAACTTGCAATGATTCGATTAAATCGCGGGCGGTGGCTAAATTATCTTCAGATATTTGCTTGCCATCTCTTAATAAGAGGTTGACATATTCGCGATAAACTGGTTCGACACTATCGCGGAAAGAGAATTGTAAATCGGCATCGATCGCATTGAGATCGTTACGTAATAATTTGAGATGATTGATTGCTTGATGATAGGCTGAAGTTGCCGTTTCGAGATCTTTTGGTTGCGGATTATTAGCTGTGATAGTTTTGCCTAGTTGCCAATGGAGTCGGTAAGCTAAATCGGGAGCTGGTAAATTCTCAGCGATTACTAATGCTTTTTGAGTTAAATTTCTGGCTTCTAGATTTTGCCCTGTTAAAGCGTATAAACTACCTAAAGAGCCGATCGCTTGAGCTTCGCTGCGGGGATCTTTAATGGTTCTAGCTTGCTCGATCGCGGTAGTTAATAATCGCGCTACTGGTATTAATATTTCGCGATCGATATTACTGTCTTCTTGATTTTTCTTGATAGTTTCAGCTAGGTTGATATAAGCATAAACCGTACTGCGGCTGGGGGCGATCGGATCTAATACTTTCCGAGTATCCGTTAAGAATGTCAGCGTATTCGGCGCGGTTTTAAGTTCGGGTTGCGATTGAATTCGGTATAAATTAATCTGAGCTTGGACGCGAATTAATGGTGCGGCATCTGGAGCGATCTTTTCATAAGTATCGATCGCCGCTTGTGATTGTTCCTTGCTACCAATGAGATTGAGCGTATTCCCCAAACTTAAATTAATGCGATCGATCGCAGCTCGATCTTGAAGCGTCGTTGCAATTTTGAGCGATTGAGTTAGGGTTTCTTTGGCACCTAAATTTATCCCCTGGCTGTCAGTTGTCGTCTTTTGTTCGAGCATTCTTAGGGCGCGTAGCGAGTTACCCAATCCCAGTAAACCTTGCATTTTTAGCTCCGAAGCTGGTTGTTGTTGCAGGGTGGTATTAACTTCTTGCAAATTGAGCAATGCTTGACGATAAAACCCCAGCGATTGTAGAGCTTGCGCTTGATTGATTTTAGTGCCGATGATGCCTTTTGAATCTTTAACTTGGGTATATAGTTTGTGTGCTTGTTGCCAATTAGCCAAAGCTTTGTCTGCTTTACCTGCGGCTAAAAGTTCGGCTCCGCGCTGATTTAACGATTGTGCGGCGGTGAGGAGCGAATTATTGGGTACTGCGGTGGTATTTGCCGCAGTTGATGTCGGAATTTGGGGCGGTT
>NZ_JANOJV010000295.1:0-5964 GCF_031418915.1 Chamaesiphon sp. VAR_48_metabat_135_sub
ATCTCGATCGAAAATAGAGATCGAACTTCAAGTTTTGGACTCAGACTCAATCTCAAACCTTTTTCCAGAATTCTACAAAAAATTCAACACGTTGGCGGAGCCTCTCAGAATGAGAATCGAGCGGCTCAACTTCATGTTCTAATTCTGGTAACACGATGCCTGGATGTTGGCGTAGCCTCTCCAGCGGAGAATCGCGATCGAGGATTATTTCAGTATGATAGCCATAGCTAAGTATTTACCGATTGAGATTTCTCTTCTTCTCGATCGTTCTGAAGCTCCAGACAGTAACCTGCACCATAGATAGTCTTGATATACTTAGGGCGACGGGGATCTGGCTCCATCTTCGTGCGGAGGTGGCGAATGTGGACGCGAATTGTTTCAATATCGTCGTCTGGATCGTAACCCCAGACCTCGCGGAGAATGTCACTAGGGGACACTGTTTGCCCATGTCGCTGGAGTAAACAGTGCAATAGTTCAAATTCGAGGTGAGTAAGCTTAATCGTTGCTTTACGCCAAATTGCCTCGAATCGTTCGGGGACTAAAGTCAGCTCGCCATAATTGAGAATTTCGCTGTGTTTGGCAGCTTGGGGAATCCGATCCGTTCGTCGCAGCAGTGCCCGCACGCGAGCCAACAGCTCTTCAATTTCAAACGGTTTAGTCAAATAGTCGTCCGCACCAGCATTGAACCCTTCTACCTTATTTTGGGTTTGACTCAGAGCTGTCAACATTAGCACGGGAATGTCCGAGGTGCGATCGTCGCGGCGCAGTCGTTGGCAAACTGTATAACCATCAACTTTGGGCAGCATTAAATCCAATACAATTAAATCTGGTTGAATTTGGATCGCCATTGCTTGCCCTTGGATGCCATCGGGTGCTTGGTTTACCTCATATCCAGCCATTTCAAGGTTAATACAGACTATTTCAGCGATCGCTGCATCATCATCAATGACTAGTATTCGAGGCATGTTCGAGTAATTTTGTGTAAATGTCTGAAAAGTTTGTTAAAAAAATTTAGCAAAAAAAAGCTTTATGTAAAGATTATACGCAACTGTATCGGGTGATGCGAGTTTTTTTTGATATTTCGCAATTTTAAGTCATGTTTGCTAGAGGATAGGGGGTAGTGGATAGTGGATAGTGAATAGTGAAGCCTGAGTTTAAGGAAAGGTATTAAAAAATCGATACCTAAAACCTAAAACCTAAAACCTAAAACCTAAAACCTAAAACCTAAAACCTCACCCCTATGACAACTCTCCCTCCCCACGAACCAACTTGGCTAACTGTAATCCGCCTCCTCCGCTGGGATAAGCCCGCAGGTAGATTAATTTTGATGATTCCTGCTTTGTGGGGATTGTGTCTGGCTGCACAGGGAAATCCACCATTACCATTGGTGGGCGTAATTATTTTAGGTACGTTGGCAACTAGTGCGGCGGGATGCGTGGTGAATGATTTATGGGATCGAAATATCGATCCTCAAGTAGAGCGTACCAAAAATCGTCCGCTGGCGGCGCGATCGCTATCGATCGCGACTGGAATCGGCGTATTAATTGTCTCACTGATTTGTGCGGCAATTTTGGCGGTATATCTCAATCCGTTGACCTTCTGGCTGTGTGTGGCTGCCGTGCCAGTAATTTTGTTGTATCCTGGGGCTAAACGGGTATTTCCGGTGCCCCAATTGGTACTGTCGATCGCCTGGGGATTTGCGGTCTTAATTAGTTGGTCGATGGTGACGGCTAGTCTGGCTCCGCCAACATGGTATTTGTGGGGTGCGACGATTTTTTGGACGTTGGGATTTGATACTGTCTATGCCATGTCCGATCGCGATGACGATCGCCGGATTGGGGTCAATTCTAGTGCCCTATTCTTCGGTAATTACGTGGCAGAGGCGATCGCCATCTTTTTTGCCCTGACGGTGGGTTTGCTGGGCTACATGGGCAATATGATGGGCTTGGGGTCGATGTTTTGGGTTGGCCTAATCGTCTCTGCTGGTGGTTGGCTGTGGCAATATCTTCGGCTCAAGCAACCGACGATCCCGCCAGCTTTTTATCCCCAAATGTTTCGTGAAAATGTCTGGATTGGTTTTGGGTTGCTATTGGGGATGATCTTGGGCATCAGGCATTAGATTACACGAGTTCGATCGGGTCAACGATGGCTTACTGTGAAGTTAGTAAGTCTAAGAAATGCTATCATATTTTGTAGACTCACTAAAACGAGCAATGCTAAATCTCAGTTACGAGTACAAACTCAAGCCAACAGATGAGCAGATTTCAGAGATCGAAAGAACTCTAGTGATTTGTCGCAAGGTTTGGAACTATGCCCTGCGAGAGCGCAAGGACTGGATTAACTCTCGTAAATGCCCGATTAATGCTTGCTCAATTGTTGGTGAGTATATTATTCCGGCTGATGCTTCATATCCCAATTACGCACTGCAATGCAAGTCTTTAACCGCAGCTAAGGAGTTATATCCTGAACTTAAAACGGTTAATGCCCAAATGCTTCAGCAAGTGTTAAGAAAGTTGGAAACGGCTTTCGTGGACATGAAAAGGAAAGAGATGGGATTTCCTAGATTTAAAAATAAATACAAAATGCGGTCGTTTGTGTTTCCCCAAATGCTGAAAAATTGCATCCAAGGCAATAGTATCAAACTGCCGCAGTTAGGTATTGTTGAGTTGATTAAATCTAGAGAGATTCCTGACGGGTTTGCGGTTAAGCAAGCTCGAATCGTGCGGAAGGCTAGTGGATATTTTGTCATACTTTCATTAGAGTGCGATGTGAATGTTCCTCAGCCAGTTGCACATGGATTCCCAGTTGGAATAGATTTAGGTCTAGATCGATTTCTAGCAACTTCTGAAGGAAAGTTAGTTAAATGCCCTAAGTTTCTAAACACCGAACACCGCAAGCTTAAATTGCTGCAACGTCGGTTAAAGAACAAGAAAAAGGGATCTAACAACCGTCATAAGTTAAATAGGAAGATTGCTAGGCTGCATCAACGAGTGACTGATACCCGTAAGGATTGGCAGTTTAAATTAGCTCATGAAGTAGCAAAAGACGCGGGGATGGTATTTGTTGAAGATATCGATTTTCGGGTCTGGGCTAAGGGAATGTTTTGTAAACACACTTTAGATGCTGGCTTTGGACAATTCATAACAATTCTTGCGTGGATATGTTGGAAGCAAGGTGTGTATTTTGAGAAGGTAAACAAGGATTACACTTCTCAAGTTTGCCCTAATTGTGATGCCCATACTGGCAAGAAAACACTTGATAATAGAGTGCATAATTGTCCAGCATGTGGGTACATGACACATCGAGATGTAGCAGCGGCTCAAGTTATTCGCAATCGCGGATTGTCGGCGGAGGGACGCTTCGTAGACATTAAAGAAGTTGCTTGTGGAGGCGGTCTGACGGGGACTGGCAACAGTCTAGTCAAGAGCCTAAGAGACAGGAAGAAGAAAGCATGAAGGCGTGGCTTGAGCTGTGCCGGAATGCAACCTTTGAGAATCCCCCTTTTTTTTCCAGGGGGAGTACGTCAATAAAATTACTATAGTCTCGATCTCCTAGAAAACAGATTGTGGACTTATGAGGTAGATCCACTATCCACGTTCACAACTCAGCACCGACTACTCATAACCAAAAACCGTTATAAGTAAGACTTTACTTAAATTTTAGCTTTAACCGTTGGGAGAAAAAATTGGTTTCTACATCTAACTTGAAAACTACAAAATCAGAAGAAATTTTTGCTGCTGCGCAGAAATTGATGCCAGGTGGTGTAAATTCACCTGTCCGTGCCTTCAAATCTGTCGGCGGACAACCGATTGTATTCGATCGTGTCAAAGATGCCTATGTCTGGGACGTAGATGGTAATCAGTATATCGACTATGTGGGCAGTTGGGGGCCAGCGATCTGCGGACACGCCCACCCAGAAGTGATTGCCGCTTTACATGAAGCATTAGCTAAAGGGACGAGTTTTGGTGCGCCTTGCTATCTCGAAAACGTCCTCGCAGAGATGGTCATTAATGCCGTTCCCAGCGTGGAAATGGTGAGATTTGTCAACTCCGGCACGGAGGCTTGTATGGCTGTCTTGCGGCTGATGCGAGCCTTTACTGGACGCGATAAGATTATCAAGTTTGAGGGCTGTTATCACGGACATGCGGATATGTTCCTGGTGAAAGCTGGTTCTGGGGTTGCGACACTCGGTCTACCCGATTCCCCTGGCGTACCCAAATCGACTACTGCCGATACTCTCACTGCACCTTACAACGATTTAGAAGCTGTTAAAGCTCTATTTGCTGCCAATCCCGACAGTATTTCTGGGGTAATTTTAGAACCTGTCGTTGGTAATGCTGGTTTTATTACGCCCGATGCTGGTTTCCTGGAAGGTTTGCGGTTAATAACTCAAGAATATGGCGCATTGCTAGTATTCGATGAGGTTATGACTGGCTTCCGCATCGCCTACGGTGGCGCACAACAGAGATTTGGTGTTACCCCCGATCTCACGACAATGGGTAAAGTTATTGGTGGTGGTTTACCCGTCGGAGCCTATGGTGGACGCAAAGAGATCATGTCCATGGTCGCACCTGCGGGGCCGATGTATCAAGCGGGTACTCTATCGGGGAATCCTTTGGCAATGACAGCCGGAATCAAAACCCTGGAATTGCTCCAAAAACCTGGAACATATGAGTATCTAGATAAAATCACCAAACGCTTGGCTGATGGATTAGTCCAAATCGCCAAAGAAACTGGACATGCTGCTTGTGGTGGTAATATCAGTGCCATGTTTGGTTTATTCTTCTGTTCGGGGCCAGTTCATAACTTTGAAGATGCCAAGCAGTCAGACGTAACTAAATTTGGTCGCTTTCATCGGGGGATGTTAGAACAAGGGATCTATCTCGCACCGTCGCAATTTGAGGCTGGCTTTACGTCTCTAGCACATACAGAGGATGATATCGATCGAACTTTGGCAGCAGCTCGTGTTGTTATGTCCCAAATCTAGCCCCTTGCTACGCCTTTAGGCTGAGGAGCGTCAACAAATAAAATGGTGATTAGGCGGAAACTCTTCCGTCTAATCTTCAAATTGTTTAGGATAAGAGTAATAGGTAAGTTAATTACTTTTGACTTCTGACTTCTGACTTCGTTCACAATCCCTCTTGTCGATCGGATATTATGGACATTTACTGTACTCGTCCTCATTGCGAACAGCCGCTGAACTCGTTTCCCGATCTAGACGATAGTAAATTTTTAAAAACCGTAGATCTCAAGCATTGCCATTGTTGTGGAATGCCATTAATTTTAGATGGCCGCTATGTGCCGTTAAAATTGCTACAACGGGATAAATTGGGCGCGACATTTCTCAGTTGCGATCTACTCGCACCTAAAGGGAAACGTTGCACGATCGAACAGTTAGAGATCGATCCTAGTTTTAATACCACTCAGTTGGAAATCGCTACGCAATTATTTTGTCATGAAGCTGAAGTTTTAGAGAAATTGGGCAAGCATCCTAAAATCCCCCAAATTTTTGCATTTTTGGAACTGACAATCCCCGCAGAGGTCCCCCATAGCCAACAAAAGTTCTTTTATTTAGTTCGAGAATATATTGCTGGACAAAGTTTAGCAGCAGAATTGCTCGTTAAAGGTAAATTCAGTGAATCGGAAGTTATTTTTGTACTGCGAGAAGTTGCAAAAATTTTAGAATTCGTTCACTTTCAGGACACAATTCACCGCGAGCTTAAGCCAGCAAACATCATCCGCGATGCACAAGGCAAAATTTATTTAGTCAACTTTGGGGCGGTGAAGCAGATTGGGGCTGAGACTATTCGTGCGACTGTCCAGATGCTAGAACGTAATTTAAACTCCGTATCTACAATAGAATATGCTCCAGGCAAACAACACCAGGGACAGGAAATTTATCCTTCATCAGACTTGTATAGTTTGGCGGTGACTTGTTTAAATTTACTTACAGGTAAACTACCT
>NZ_JANOJV010000296.1:0-13568 GCF_031418915.1 Chamaesiphon sp. VAR_48_metabat_135_sub
TAGATTAGCAAAATAATTTTAGCCTAAATAGTAATTTTGCTAATTATTAAGTGCATAATAAAATGGACATCCAGCTAATTAGATCGTGGCTAAAACTAAAGCAGAATCTGCACCTAAAGGTACTAAAAATACTGTCTCCGAGACAGCTCCCGCAGTCGCTAAAGCAGAGAAATCTGCAAAAGTAGTTGCAACAGTTGATGACTCAACTGAAACTATTGCCACTGCAACCCCGCTTACTGGTAAGGCTTTACTCCAAAAAGTTAAAGATTTATCTCACCTAGCCAAGCGCGAAACTGCCAAGCAATGTGGCTATGTGAAAACTTCTACTTCCGGTGGAATCCGTACCGATTTATCTGGCTTTTATGATGCCGTACTCGCTGCTAAGGGTGTCAAATTAGACGAAACTAGTAGAGACACTCGTGGCAAAGTTGCTACTTATAAAGCGACTGTCCACAAAAATGGTCAGTTATTAATCGGTTCTGCCTATACAAGAGGTATGGGGCTGAAGGAAGGCGACATCTTTACAATTAAGCTTGGATACAAGCACATCCACTTGATTCAAGATAATTAGATTGGTGTAGGCTTTCAATCCCCCTTTAATTATGTGGTTCCAGAAATTAAGGGTAGGGGCAATGTCTTGTCGGTTTTTTATTCTGCGTCGTTTTTATGTCTAGGGTTCCCCCCGAATAAAAAAGCGACGCATCGAACGGGAGGGAACCTCCCGTTCGATGCGTCAAGACAACGACAAGACGGGGAATCCCAGAATAAAACCGCCGCTTCATGAATTGCCCCTACCCTTAATTTCTAGATTTCTATCCCTGTTTAAATTTAAACAGCAGAAACTGGGTAATTTGACGCTTACTAAAGTTATTATCGCTGACTAGCAGCAGAGTTTGGCTACCATCGGGAAGCCGCGCACCAAATGCCATTCCTTCAAGATTATCGATGTAAATATCTAAGTCTTTGAGATCGAAGGCTAGTTGTTTTTTGATGGCTTGAATGGTTGTATTACCCTTAAAACTAGCAATTTTGCTAGTATCGGTAGCACCGCCCATCGTGGCTTGAAATAGTTTGACACGGAAGCCTGTCAGCCCGAAGGAGCGTTCGAGCGTGAGAAAATGACCGCTAGTATCGATGGCTTGAATTTCTGGTAATCCATGCTCGATCGACCCTAATGGGGGAGAATCTAATTGATAGAGGTGTTCGCTGACGATTTCGGCTCTATCGCTGAGGAGATAATGCAACCAGCGATTTTTAGCCCCTGGAATCTTCCCATCTTTACCTACTTTGGCTACTTCTTTATCTTGCATCAAGGATGATTCTGTCGCCGCAAATAGTCTCAATGGTTCGCCACTAGCCGGAAGAGTACCCGTAGGGCTGAGTGTCATACTCTCAAACGCCAGATTGTTTTGAAAGCCACGTTTATTCTCAGTGTCGGGGAGATAACGCTTGGGAATAGGTAAAGCCTGCTTGACTCGTCCGGTTTTGAGATCGAATTCGTCGATAAATGGGAGAATATTTTTATTACGATCTCCCTCGCTGGAGATAAATACTGAGGATTCAGCAGTCAATGCGATGGCTTCAGTGTCGGTTTCACTAGGGGGATAGTTTTCACCGTTAGCATTCTTCAGTAGCGTGACATCAGTTATGTCTAACCGATCGAGTTTAACCTGTTTGGGGTTGGTAGTATCTAAATTGAGTTTAAGCGTGTAAAATCTAGCTGGTGCTTTATCACCGCGATCGTCCGAAATAGCATAAAATAAGTCACGCTGTCGATCGTATGTCAGTCCCGATAAGCCCCCAACTGTGGTATTTTTAACTTGAAAGTCGTTAGGAATTTTATATTCGCCAACGTACTCGATCGATAGTTTATTGAAAATCCGACTACTCGCCTCACTCGGTAGATCTGCACTACAGGAACTCAGAAATATCGAGATACCCACCAGACACAATAACACTCCCACCGAAACAGTTCCCGCTAAAATCCACCCGCCGATTTTTTTGCGCCAAGGCGACTGTTTTTTATCTAGATTCATAACTATTTTGGGTAATAATATCTATTACTGAGTCCTCTTATTGTAAGTTACCCATTGTCTAGGGTTTAAACTTTCCACTAAATTTATGTCTTCATCTAATTTATCTGTTTCAGCTAATATCAAATTCGATGAAGCCATCGAGCTTACTCAATCATTCTTGACACAGCTTAAAAAGAATGAGTTAACATCCAGTCAAATTCTAGATTTTGTCTCTGCACTCGTCAAAACAGCCAATGGTGCTAGAGGCTTTTTTGTCACCTATCTCACAGCGTCAGATCCCCTCTGTGATGAACCCCAACCAGAAATCATCGTAGCTATAGCAGCACATCCAGACATCGCCGCCGATTTACTCGTCAAAAATATTGCCATGTCTACCGCTCAACAACTCTACCATCAACGACGTAACGATCCTGAAATGATGGCATCTTCAGCAACAGTCGCCCAGCGAACGACTAAAATCATCCAGCAATTAAATCTACCCCAGATTCAGGATATGTGTCGGGAATTAGTCAGCACTATTCATACTGGAACTGGATCTTATCGTGAATTTTTGACTCGTTGGGGTTATGATAATGAACAGAAAGACTCGATCGCACAAATAGTCTCACAGCTTATTGTTTAGATTATTATTCATTATTTAATTCACACCATCCGTAGGGGCGGGTTTATAAACTCAATCGCGATTTTACTGAAAATCTAATTTGAACCCGCCCTCCTCTCTAGGATTGTAGAATCTACAATCTCAATGCGATAACAATAAACAACAAAAGAGGTCATAATTGACCTCTTTTTATCGATATATTCAACTGTTACTTAAAGTAACCCAGTATTAGCACCCTGTTTACCAGTGGCTAATTGAACTTTAATGATTTTCCCACCCATTTTCATGATCCGTTGTTGTTCGCGGAACCAGCTATCGTAAGGAACTAACTTAGTAAAATAAGTATTTTGGAGTTCGCGCTGAGTTCGGGTGCGACTTTGGCTGGGAACGCAGGCGGTGATTTTGAACATCCGCATATTAATGGTTCTCCTATTCTTATATTTTGGATAAACTATATCAATTTTCGCACTATTCGGTCGCGACTCATCTAGTTATTGCTATTAAGTCACAATAATCTATTCATGAATCATGCTTGCGAATTATGGCAAAGTACAAAGCTCTATTACTTCACAAGTATTTCGCTTTCAACTATTTAAACATCAAAGTCTGGGAGTCAGAGGTTAATCCTAGATCTTCAAAACTCATCTTAGTTAGACTAAATAAGCTGTTGAAGAGCTAACACTCACATCGGACTTCCCAGACTCGATAGCTTCATCTACATCTCAATTGGTAATTAAACCTATTGACTAGCCTAAACCAGAGCAGATGTAGTCTAAGTAAACGCCCATTTCTTTACCA
The DNA here is from genome assembly GCF_031418915.1 of Chamaesiphon sp. VAR_48_metabat_135_sub. NCBI lineage: Bacteria > Bacillati > Cyanobacteriota > Cyanophyceae > Gomontiellales > Chamaesiphonaceae > Chamaesiphon > Chamaesiphon sp. VAR_48_metabat_135_sub. The sequence goes on from NZ_JANOJV010000296.1 coordinate 3,436, forward strand.
GCATCAGCACCAACTAAACTAGCGGTGACTTCTTTGATAGCTTGGATCGCTTGAACGGTAGCAGCAACAGGAACTCCAAGAGAGTTGTAAGTTTCTTTCAAACCGTTGAGTACGCGCTCATCTAAGATAGATGGATCGCCAGCTAGCATTGCATAGGTAGCATAACGGAGGTAGTAGTCTAAGTCGCGGATGCAAGCTGCATAACGACGAGTGGTGTACATGTTACCACCTGGACGGGTGATATCCGAGTACAACAAGGATTTAGCTACAGCTTCTTTAACGATGGTTGCAGCGTTTGCACCGATGGTACCAGCAGCACGAACGCGGAGTTCGCCTGTACCGAAGTAAGCTTTGAGCTTATCTAGGGAGCTGGAGTCAAGGTATTTACCTTGAACGTCGGATGAATTGATGACAGAAGTAATTGCGTCTTGCATTATTCTAAATTCCTTATCTAGTCTTTAGTTGCTAATTTCAAAATTCGTAACCGGATCGAAGTATTAAACTAGGTTTAAAACTAGCTCATTGCACCGATTAGGTAGTCAAAGTAAGCACCAGCTTCAGCAGCGTCTTCACCAGACATCATCGCAGAAGCAGCGTCTTTCATTGCACGAACGCCACCAGCAACAGCATCGATAGGAGTTCCTAAAGATCTGTACATTTCACGAACGCCAACTACACCGATTTCTTCGATCGGAGTAACATCACCAGCAACTACACCGTAAGTAATCAAACGGAGGTAGTAGTCTAAGTCGCGCAAGCAAGTTGCAGTCATTTCTTCGCCGTAAGCGTTTCCACCTGGGGAAACAACATCAGGGCGTTGTTGGAACAGTTTGTCGCCTGCACCTTTAACTAGACGCTCGCGAGAGTCAGTTAGGGTTTGAGCGATACGTAGACGGCGTTCGCCGGAAGCTACGAAACCTTTGATTCTGTCTAATTCGCCTGGGCTGAGGTAGCGAGCTTCAGCATCTGCGTTGACGATCGCTTTGGTTACGATACTCATCGTGTGATTACTCCAAAAAAGTTTGTTACCAGACTTATATTATTTGGTCTGAGGTTGCTTACAGTTATTTACACAATGTAAAAATTGCTCGTAACTAAAGTGCCTTCCGGGAATATTTTGCTTCATTATGAGTGGTTTTTGCTTAAACTCGTAATAGTTTGTAACGATCGGGGATGAGGGGGGAGCGGGGAGCGGGGAGCGGGGAGAGAGAATTTAGAGTTAGATTCGGTTGTTAATCTGGGAAAATATTGAGTGTAGTGAAGCTTTAGAATATTAAGGATAGATGTAGGGTGGGCACTGCCCACCATCTAGGTTCTAATCAATTTCTATCGAATCAATATTCACACTCACCTACTCAAAAAATTGAGATAGCGAACAACGATGACTAATATTCCTTTTTTGATTTTGGATGTGTTTGCGACGGGGAAATATACGGGGAATCAGTTGGCAGTGTGTCTGAATGCTGGGGATTTGACAGATGCGCAGATGCAGCAGATTGCGCGGGAGATTAATTTCTCGGAGACGACGTTTGTTACGAGCGTGGAGCCAGTGAATGGGGGCTACAATACGCGCATTTTTACACCGACGACAGAATTGCCATTTGCCGGACATCCGACGTTAGGGACGGCGTTTGCGATTGAGCAGGAGATTGTGAAGAATTCGGTGGCGCGTGTCAATCTCAATTATCAAGTCGGACAAATTCCGGTGGATCTGAATTATTTGGATGGCGAACCAGATATTCTGTGGATGCATCAGCAGCAGCCCAAGTTTTATGATGCTGTCGATGTCGAGATGTTAGCCGCCGTTATCGGGGTAAGTCCGACAGATATCGATGCGCGTTACCCGATCGAGCCTGTCACAACTGGTTTACCATTTATAATAGTGCCACTCAAAACTATGGCTGCGGTAAGTCAGGCGAAATTGAATCTGGACTTATACGCGCACTCAGTCGCCAATTTACCCGCCCAAGCTATTCTCGTATTCTGCCCTGAAACGATCGATTCCTCTCGTCAGCTCCACGTCCGCGTTTTCACCGAATGTTTCGGTATCCCCGAAGATCCTGCCACAGGTAGCGCGAATGGTTGTCTAGCCGCCTATCTCGCCAAATATCAATATTTCGGTAGCCCCAATTTAGACATCACCGTCGAACAAGGTATCGAAATAGGCAGAGCCTCTCTACTCTATCTCCGCGCCCACTATACACCCCAAAACTGCCCCGTCAGCATCGGCGGCAAAGTCATCAACATCGCCAAAGGTGAATTTATTCTGTAAAAATTCACAAAATCAAAAGCCGTAAAATCACCTAAAACCTTTAGCTTGCAACAATCTCCCCACACTCCCCACACTCCCCACACTCCCCACACTCCCGATCCCCCCTTTCCGAAATCTGAGAATTACGTTAAATTTAATTAAGATATGTTTTCAAACATTTTAAAGCTTATATAAGACAAGCTGAATTAATAATTCTTAACCGATAACTGTCACCCCCATAACTAAAGGCAAACAATTTTATGAAGTTCTCGTGGAAACTAGCAGCACTGTGGACGATTCCCGTTCTGGTAATCGGCTTCTTTGTATGGCAAGGGGCATTCACACCCGTCACCGCTGAAGTTAGTCAAAATACAGCGAGTACTCGGATGACCTATGGTAGGTTCCTAGAGTATCTCGATGCAAATCGCGTCAAGGCAGTTGACCTGTATGATGGTGGTAGAACGGCGATCGTCGAGGCGATCGATCCAGATCTCGAAAATCGGATGCAACGTCTGCGTGTCGATTTACCAATGAACTCACCAGAATTGATTGCCAAATTGAGAGACTCGAATATCTCCTTTGACAGCCACCCAATTCGGAATGATGGTGCAGTCTGGGGTTTCCTCGGTAACTTAGTTTTCCCTGTCTTATTGATTAGCGGTTTGTTCTTACTATTCCGCCGTTCTAACAATATGCCTGGTGGCCCTGGACAAGCGATGAACTTTGGTAAATCCAAAGCGAAGTTCCAGATGGATGCCAAAACTGGGGTAATGTTTGATGATGTTGCTGGAATTGCTGAAGCGAAGGAAGAATTGCAAGAAGTTGTAACTTTTCTTAAGCAGCCCGAACGGTTTACAGCCGTTGGTGCCAAGATTCCTAAAGGTGTCTTGTTAGTCGGCCCTCCTGGTACTGGTAAAACCCTACTAGCTAAAGCGATTGCGGGTGAAGCTGGGGTACCCTTCTTTAGTATTTCTGGTTCGGAATTCGTCGAAATGTTTGTCGGTGTGGGTGCGTCCCGCGTCCGTGACTTGTTCAAAAAAGCAAAAGAAAATGCTCCTTGTATCATCTTCATCGATGAAATCGATGCAGTTGGTCGTCAACGTGGTGCTGGTATCGGTGGTGGTAACGATGAGCGCGAACAAACCCTGAACCAAATGCTCACCGAGATGGATGGGTTTGAAGGAAATACTGGGATTATTATCATTGCTGCGACTAACCGCCCTGACGTGTTAGACTCTGCTCTATTACGTCCCGGTCGATTCGATCGACAAGTACAGGTAGATCCGCCTGATGTCGCTGGACGGATTGAAATCCTCAATGTCCATGCTCGGAACAAGAAATTAGGTGAAGGTGTTTCTCTCGAAGCGATTGCTCGTCGGACACCTGGATTCAGTGGTGCTGACTTAGCAAACTTGCTCAATGAAGCAGCCATTATGACCGCCCGTCGTCGCAAAGATGCGATTACCAACCTCGAAATCGATGATGCTGTCGATCGAGTCGTAGCAGGGATGGAAGGTACTCCCCTCGTCGATGGTAAGAGCAAGCGTCTCATAGCCTACCATGAAGTCGGACACGCGATCGTCGCCACCCTGATTCCTGCTCACGACCCACTTCAGAAAGTCACCCTAATCCCACGCGGACAAGCGGCTGGTTTAACCTGGTTCACACCTTCTGAAGATCAATCCCTGATCTCCCGCACTCAACTACGCGCTCGGATTTCCGGTGCCTTAGGTGGACGTGCCGCCGAAGAAATCGTATTTGGTGATTCTGAAGTCACAACTGGTGCTGGTGGGGACTTACAGCAAGTTACCTCGATGGCCCGCCAAATGGTAACACGTTTCGGGATGTCCAAACTCGGCCCTCTGTCCTTGGAGAGCCAATCTGGTGAAGTATTCCTTGGTGGTAACTGGGGTGCGCGTTCTGAGTACTCCGACGAAGTAGCCGCTCAAATCGATCAAGAAGTGCGGGTAATTGTTAATAAATGCCATGAAGAAGCACTCCAAATCATGCGAGATAATCGGACAGTAATCGATCGATTAGTAGATATCTTAATCGAAAAAGAAACGATCGACGGTGAAGAGTTCCGCCAAATCGTGGCTGAGTACACAGTGGTACCTGAGAAGCCTCAGTTTGCTCCAATGCTATAGATACAGTTTGAGATTATAATTGTAACAATATCCCTGCTAGTTTAACGCTAGCAGGGCTTTTTGTCGGTCTAGAAAATCCCCTCCGAGGAGGGGATTTACATGCGGGGGATTGTCGAGCTACGCTTTACTGCTAGATTTTAGTTTCTTTCTCATCCGCATAGCAGCCGTACCACCAACTAGCGTACCGATGATGGTAAAGGTTTCGGGGACTGAGGTAGAAGCTGCAACATCAACAACAACGTTATCTAGAAGCACAACAAATGGGTCGTTTCGACCGCCAAATTGGATCGTGTCCGAACCAGTACCAACAAAGTTAAAACTATATGGAGTAAATGTTACTAGATTGGGGATGTCTACTTGGTCGAATAATGTATTGCCATTTACTTGTACTTGAAATTGATTAGTAGTTCTGCCATCGCTGAAAAAATCGTAGCTCAGTGAATAATTTTGTCCTACAATTGTGTTGATAGTCTGCGAGATAAAACCTAGCGAGCCAATTTTTGCAAAATAGGCAACATTAATGCCACTTAATCGGTTTGAGTTTTTCGATCGAATACTAAACTAATTGGCTGAGTACCTGCAAGAAATCCAGCTCAATTGTTCTCTGCTATCAAGTAGATCGTAGTGAGTCAAAATTATCTCAAAGTTTTCAGTAATTGTTCGATCTCGTAGCGTTTTGGAATGAACATTGATCGGTAGACATCTTAATCGAAACAGAAAAGATCTACTTTCAAAAGGTATGTCTATTGCAAAACAATACCACCAATATCATCGGCTTCTCGTAAGTCAGAGATGATATTGGTGGCTATGTGCTTATTTTAGATTCGGTCAATTATTTTATGAACGATCCTAGACCTAAATTTTTACTAAGGCTTTTTAGGAGCATCTTTTTTAGCGTCAGTTTTAGCACCATCAGCAGGCTTTGCGTCGCCTTTAGGAGCGTCAGTTTTAGCACCATCAGCAGGCTTCATATCGCCTTTAGGAGCATCAGCAGGCTTCATTGCGTCGCCTTTAGGAGCATCAGCGGGCTTAGTTTCAGTAGCAGCAGGTGCAGCAGAATCAGTTTTAGGAGCTTCCGTAGCTGAGTTACAAGCTGTCAAACCAGTAGTCAAAGACAGGCTGGCAATTACCAATAAAGTTTTCCAGTTCATTAAAAATTTCCTCACACTTAAATTTTGAAGCAGACTTGTGGCTTCGTATATTATTCTAGCACCACGATCGAGAAAATCTAGGGTAAGCTGGACACAGGAAACCGTATTGTTTTGGCGTTCAGATATAGTGGAAACCGAACAATCCCTCAGATTCCTCAATTCCCATCCCTCAGATTGATACTAGTGAACTCACCACTTCCCCACCTCACCTTAGCCGATATCTTGGAACGGACGATCGAGTTAAGTCAGGCAGCAGCAGTAATTTTGAAGTCTTACTATCGAGGTAGTAGTGAAGATTTGCAGGTATTGGATAAGGCAGAAGGTCCTGTTACAGTAGCAGATAAAGCAGTCGATCGACACATTTTAGCTGGTATTCAAGCGATGTGTGGCGATAGTTGTGGCTATCTGACTGAAGAGACTTATCAAACTGGCGATCTCGAATTATCCCAAGAGTGGGTATGGATTATCGATCCTTTGGATGGTACGCGAGATTTCATCGATAAAACTGGCGAATATGCCATTCATATCGCTCTGACATATCAACATCGCCCAGTTTTAGCAGTAGTTGCAATTCCAGAATCGGATCTATTATATGCCGCAATTGAGGGTGGTGGAACTTGGCAAATAACTACCGATGGGGTGAGGAAAGCTGTACGAGTCAAGCAAGGTAAACAAATAACTGATTTAGTTGTTGTCGCCAGTCGCAATCATCGCAGCGAGCAGTTAGTTCAGTTATTGGCAAAACTTCCCTGTCAGCAACAGCGAAAAGTCGGTAGTATTGGGTGTAAAATAGCCTCGATTGTCGAACATCATGCCGATTTATATGTATCTCTTTCGGGAAAATCTGCCCCGAAAGACTGGGATTTAGCTGCGCCAGAATTGATTTTGACAGAAGCAGGCGGAAAGTTTACGCACCAAGATGGTAGTTTGCCAAAATATAATCAGGGTGATGTCAGTCAGTGGGGTTGTTTAATTGCTAGTACGGGTGAATGGCATCAGCAAATTTTGGATGCTTGCGAGTAACGAACCCATCATAGAGTCTGTGTCGGTCGAAATCGCAACAGCAAGATTCAATCCCACCAAAAATACCAAACGGAACCTTCAATTAATGTAGATGCCAAAGCACTCAATGTCTGCGTACCTTGGTCTACAATATCATTGCAATATAAGTATTGCTCTTTCGCCAAGGACATAGCAGTTTTTTCATCCAGAGGCGGTTTAGTAACGCGCATTTCAATAGTATCATGATTGATGCCAACGACTTCAGCACCATAAATCTCATACCACCTTTTCATCAAACAAATATGTTCTTCAGGAATGGGACAACTATTCCAACCACCCAAATTAAGATATGCGGGTATCTGCCAACAAATTTGGGTTGGGATTAGAGCAATTACTACTGTTTCTAGAGATGGAATTGTAAAATTTTCACTTGGAAAAATAGCACCATCCCAATCACCCAAGATTCCATTGGTTAATACTTCTAGTGGCTCTCCATCTTCAAATTCATCATCAAATTCGTCTTCATACATCTCTTGTGCTCGATCGTAGAACCATTTCTCAGCATCCAAAATAGATGCTCTATTAATAATTGCATTAATAGCATCAATGTCGATTATTTCATCAATAGGAACAGCAAAACGTTCCCAATATTCCTGATGTTGTTCTATTTCTTCCTCACCACCTAACAGCAATGGATAATACTTCGATTCATCGTTAAGTTGACGAAGATAATTCCATAAATTAATGGCTTGCGATCCCCCAACTGTCAGCCCATAAACTCGTACATTATCAATCTCCCATAGTAATCTCAGCGATTTACACTCAACATTATTACGGACGAGAAATTCTCTCAATTCACTTTCTGGTAATGACATCATATTCTCCTAACCGAGGATTTAAGTCAATTCACATACCTAGGCTGCCCAGTCCACCACCAAAAATAACTTTATTTGCAACTGAAATCAAACTGACTAGCACTGCAATTACTACCGCTCGCCAAACAAATCCCCAAAATCCCAACTTAGTTCGCTCGTCAATTACCTTCAAGTCACCCCGAACCTCAGCAAATTTTATATCCGTATTGGCAGCTACTTTTTGGATTTCTCCCTTGAGATCGGCAAGTTTAGTATCGGTATTAGCCTCTACTCTTTGAATTTCTCCTCTCATCTGAGCAAAACCGACCCGTGTTTCTTCTCGTAGACTGATGATGAGATCCCTAAGCTCTCGAATTTCGATTTCTGTGGTTTGGGTCATGGTGGGAGATATTTGAAGGTACTTGTATTTTAACATTTGAGCATCTAGTTCAGTCTTTCATCTCGAATAATTCGATTGCGTTCCCGTAGCGTCTCTTCGAGAAGGCAGCGCGGTGGTCAATCAGTCTACAATGGGGAGTTGCATCCTCCAAACAGCGACTAGATATGCCCAATTCGTCACCACGTCCGTCGATTCCTACTGCTACTTGGCAACGTCAATTTCATCAAGGTTGGGAAAAACCCTATACTGTCCGCTATGAGAGTAATCTAGATGATGGGCCATTTCATGGGATGCCATTAGGTGGATTTGGCGCGGGTTGTATTGGTAGATCTCATCGGGGTGAGTTCAATCTGTGGCATATCGACGGTGGCGAACACATTTTTAAAAACCTCGCAGCCTGTCAGTTTAGTGTATTTGAACGAGTGGAAGATGGCGATCCTCAAGCTTATGCGATGTGTACGGAAGCACCAGAGGATGGTAGTTTAAATCGGTGGCAATCTTACCCTCAGACGACGCTAGCAGGTCAATCTACAGGTACTTATCAGGCTTTATATCCTCGAAGTTGGTACAGCTATGAAAACGTCTTTCAGGCGCAATTAACTTGCGAGCAATTTTCACCAATTTGGGCGGATAATTATCAGGAGAGTTCTTATCCGATTGGGGTATTTGAATGGACTGCTCATAATCCAACCGATAAACCCATCACTCTGAGCATTATGCTGACGTGGGAAAATACCGTCGGCTGGTTTGCAAATAGCAATCCATCTAGTAAAGTAGAAATTCGCGATGATGGCAGTCCAGTATATGATTATCAACCGCGAATTGGTGAAAGTGAGGGAAATTTTAATCAGTGGATTGTTGATAATTATCGGGTGGGTTGCTTATTAGATAAAGCACACAAATCGGACGTACCGAGTGAGGGTGAAGGGCAATGGTCGATCGCGAGTATTGCTAATCCCAGTGTGGAAATATTTTATCATGCTCGGTGGAATCCGATCGGTGATGGTGGCGATATTTGGGATAGTTTTGCCACCGATGGTTCGCTGCCAGATATCGATGATGAAAGTGTGGCGAAACAGGGCGAACGGATTGCAGCGGCGATAACAATTCGGTTTACAGTTAAACCTGGGCAAACTAAAAAGATTCCGTTTACTCTGGCGTGGGATTTCCCAGTTACGGAATTTGGTAAAGGAGTTAATTATTATCGACGGTATACAGATTTCTTCGGTCGATCGGGTGAAAATAGTTGGGCGATGATTCGCACAGCTTTTAAACACTATGATACTTGGCAAGAGCAAATTATTAACTGGCAACAACCAACACTCGATCGAGCCGATCTGCCCGATTGGTTTAAAATAGCGTTGTTTAATGAGCTGTATTTACTAACCGATGGCGGTACCTTATGGACGGCAGCCGACGAACGCGATCCTGTCGGACAATTCGGCGTATTAGAATGTTTAGATTATCGCTGGTACGAAAGTTTAGATGTCCGTTTATATGGCTCCTTTTCTGTTCTCTTACTCTGGCCAAAATTAGAGAAATCCATCCTAATTGCCTTCGCCAGAGCCATCCATACCGAAGATACTAATCAACGCTTAATCGGTTACTACGTCCAAACCGCATTTGGCTACGAAGATCGCCCTCAAAATGTCGATCGATCTGAAATGATGGCACCACGAAAAACCCTCCACGCCACCCCCCACGATCTCGGCGCACCCAACGAACACCCGTGGGAAAAGACTAACTATACCTGCTATCAAGATTGCAATCTCTGGAAAGATTTGGGTAGCGATTTTGTCCTGCAAGTTTATCGCGCTTATGTATTTACAGGTAAAAAAGATATCGAATTTCTCGCCGAATGTTGGACGGCAATTGTCGATACATTAGCCTATCTCAAACAGTTCGATCTCGACAACGATGGCATGATCGAAAACTCCGGCGCGCCAGATCAAACCTTCGATGATTGGCGACTTCAAGGAATTAGTGCTTACTGCGGTGGATTATGGTTGGCAGCATTGGAGGCTGCGATTGCAATCGGTCAAATCCTCACTCAACAATACCATGACGAACTAACTCCTAAACCCGCCGAAATCATCCCTCAATATCAAGCTTGGTTAGATGCAGGAAAACCGATTTATCAAGCACAACTTTGGAATGGTAGTTACTACCGCATCGATACAGGTAGCGGCTCAGAAGTAGTCATGGCAGATCAATTATGCGGTCAATTCTACGCCAAGCTATTAGAACTAGATGATATTGTGCCTCTAGACTGTGCCAAAACTGCGCTAGAAACCGTCTATCAATCCTGTTTCCTCAATTTCCAAGGCG
>NZ_JANOJV010000297.1:0-2598 GCF_031418915.1 Chamaesiphon sp. VAR_48_metabat_135_sub
TTCCCAATCGGTCGGCAATCGGGCTTCATTAAAGCACAACATCACCGAACCGATGGGTAAATTATCGATCCCCATAATCGGTAAGGAATGACAAGCCCGAATGCCATGTGCGATACCTAAATCCCGCCAGCTTTGCGACCAAGATTCGTCACTCGCAATATCGGTACAAGTCACAGGCTCACTGCAATATACCGCCGTACCACACGTCCCGATCGCTAGCTCGTTAATCGGCGCATCCTTGAGTCCTTGGCTCAAAGACGGCGGGAAATCTGGGGTAATCGATCGCGGAAACTTCGTGCGGCGATCGTCAGTCAGTAGCACACAGGCGCGCGTGTGGGGGCTGAGTTTGGCGATCGAGCTACACAGCGCACTCAGACACTCATCTAGCGGCTGACCCGTAGAAACCGCTTCTAGCAGTCGCGTCTGTTCGACTAGCATCAGTTCGTGCTGTTGACGCTCTAGCTCAGTCGCAATCCGACTGGCAAAGATTGTCAGTAACGATTCGGCTAGATGCACATTTAGTAGCGGTTTACCATCCATTACACCCAACAATCCCAACACATTACCGTCGGAACCATAGAACGGAATCGCGACATAACTCTCGACAGCGAGGGGTTTGAGCAGCGGCGCATTCGGAAATTGCGTGGATAACAGCAAATTTTACGTTGCTCGTTGGCGGAGCCTCTCCCGTGGAGAATCGCTTCCCAGCAGGGCGTATCTTGCAGCCGATATTCGAGGTTCTCGACGATGTGACCGCGATCGCAAGTCGCGATCGTTCGCATCATTTTCGGCTCAGTGCCTTCCACCAAGCCAATATAAACGTAGTCGGTGCCCAAAACTTTGGCAAAGTGCCTCACCAGCTCATCGAAAAATTCCCCACCCGTCACCCTTGCCACACCTTGGGTAATCTCGACTAGTGCCGCATCGACGCTAGCGATCTGCCGCGCCGCCAACCGCAGTTCCAGCTCATCAACGACCATTGCCGCCAAATCCACCAAAGTAGCCTCTTCCTCGGCGGTTAACGCCTCATGTGGCACAGTATCGAGCAGACACAGCGTACCCAAATTAAAGCCATCTCGATCGAGCAAGGGCGCACCCGCATAAAATCGCGTCGCTACTTCGGCTTGCACGAATGGATTGCAGACAAAGCGATCGTCGAGTCGAGTATCGGGAATAATTAGCGGCTCATCGGTTAACACGGCAAAGTTACAAAGTGCATCGTTGCGGCGTACTTCAGACGCACCAAAACCAATGCTAGACTTAAACCAAGCTCTCGACTCATCTACCAATGAAATCAGGACGATTGGCTTCTTAAACAGTCGCGCTGCCAGCGTTGTAAGGCGATCGAAAGCTACTTCAGCAGGTGTATCGAGGATTTGATAGCGATACAGTGCCGCTAACCGTTCCGTTTCGTTGGCAGGTTAAGATCGGGTTGGTAGCCTGTACTGGTAGTGAGTCAGTCATGGTATTTCCTGCCAATAACGATCTTTTCAAACACCCTCTTACTCCCTTTCCGCCAGAAGAATTCTGAATTTTATCAAAAATCCGCTGACATAGAGCGATCGAGATCGAATCTAAATATTATTGATGTCTTGATTTTGTATTTTACTTAATTTTGTATTTCATTAGCCTAGCAAAAATAATTTATTTTTGCTAGATTGTTTCAATCTGCCGAGCGATCTTTAAATAACCTGTGGAAGTTGAGCCTGGAAAACCAACCTTTTCACACTAATTAGCCAACGAGTGAATCACTACCTAAATAGAGTGAAAACCGCTATTCATATATGTCACAGACTATTTTTATAGGTTCTAAAATAGATATATAGAGATATAAAAGGACAAAACTAAGTGAAAATTCAACCCTCTGTATTAGTTCACCTAGGATTTGGTAAATATGTTAGATCCGATAATGTGGTCGCACTGATTCCACTAGAACAAGATCGAGGTCCAGGGCGGCGAACCGTGGTGTACTTGCAAGGACAAACCGAGCCAATTGTTGTTTCTCGCGCTGAAGATACGATCGTTCGCGACTTGGTACAAGAACCCCACGAAGTCACTCAATCGCGTCAACAACAAGAAATCTTGCGAGACTTATTACAAAATTTGGATGGAGTCAATGCAACTGTCCGGCGGATTAGTCGCGATGAAGGCGGTCTCGATCTCGACAGGTTGGAAGATCGAATTATGAAAGTTCTGGAAAGTTAACAAATAGCAAGGGTTTAAATCCCCCACCTTTAGGTGGATTGTTATTAGGATGGGGTCTAAATCCCCATCCTAATAACCCAATTGTCAATTGTCAATTATCAATTATCAATTAATCTTAGGTTCATGTCGATCGATTGTACCAATTACCGCAACCTAAGGATCGTGGGTAAACCAATAGCCCAAATCGGCTCCAAATGCACCTGAGAGAAAAGCAATCGGAAACGTCACGATCAGCGGATGGAGGGGATGTCCGGCGATTGCCACCGTACTGGGCACGCCACTATCGTGATAATCACGATCGTTGCTCTCAATAAAAGGGGGAATGTTCGGAAATTGGGTCATAATTTTTTACCGATAATTTACCATCCTAATTATTAATAAATAATAATTAAA
>NZ_JANOJV010000298.1:0-27526 GCF_031418915.1 Chamaesiphon sp. VAR_48_metabat_135_sub
GAAGCTAGGGGATGAACTTAATTGCCAAATAAACAGACAATCTGAGATCGGCGTGTTCAACCTTCGATCGAGAGATTGTGATAGCGATGGTCTAATTTTTGAGATCTGAAGTCTGAATTAGAAATGTCTATTCTTTTGAAAGCAGAATGGTTTGGCCGGAGATGCCGATTTAAGTGCATTAGCGGGAGGGGGTAGCACATTTGATGCAAGTGTATTGACTTTTGATTTTACATCAACCTCATCTGATATATTTTTCAACTTTGTGTTTGCATCTAGTGAGTACCCACAATATGTCGGTACTGGATTCAATGATATATTTGGTTTACTTGTAGACGGTCAAAATATTGCTTTAATTCCTGGAACGACTACCGCAGTCACAATTAACAACGTCAATGCTGGGGCGAATGCTGGATTCTTTAATGATAATTCTGCTGGCAGCTTTGGTAATATTCCATATGGTGGTTTTACGACAGTTTTTACAGCTAGTCTTTTAGGACTTACCCCTGGAACACACACCATGAAAATAGCGATTGCAGATATAGCCGACTCTTCTTTGGATTCTGCTGTTTTTATTGAGGCTGGTACCTTCTCTAGTACCGATCCTACTGCTGTCCCCGAACCATTTACGGTGATTGGTACATTAGTCGGTGGTACAGCAGCCTTCCGCATGAAAAAGAAGATCGCAGATTCCTCGAAATAAAATAACCATTAACACACGTCTTTGATTTCTATTGTTGTGAAAGGAGGGGTGATATAGTATCAAGGCTAAAAACCATGACTAGATCACCCCTGTTTTTAACTACCCTCTCGTAGTTGATAATTTCAGATTGAACTCAGCTTCAAAAATGGGCTTTTTATAATCCAAGCTCCAACATTCGAGTACACACTCATCATATGGATCTGTGGGGACAAATGTGAGATGACACTCCCTAGTAGTCAGATTGCAATTAAGACTGACATCTTTAATCGCGCCAATTCTGCGCCGATCGAGTGCCACGGCTACCCGTAAAATAGCACTAAGTTGAGAGACGATCGATCTTTGTTCTTTGGAGAGATTTTGGAGATTTTGATGTTTCTTTTTGGGTGGACTTTTACGATGGTAGCGGGCGATATTGGCGATGAGATCGATTTCGGATTCAGTATAACCCAACAGCTCTCCATACCGAATCAGATAATAAGAATGCTTGTGATGGGAATCGTGACTGACAAAGTGACCGCTATTGTGTAAGATGGCAGCACTCCAAAGTAATTGTCGAATCGGTTTATCCCAAGTATGAATCTGTCCGTAGGTTTGATCGAATAGGCTCAATGCAAGTTCGGCGACTCGTTGACTGTGGGGCAGATCTACGCCGTATTTACCAGCTATTTTAAGCGTACTGCGTTCGCGAATCGAACCTTGATACTTGAGACGATCTTCAATCAATCCCTGCGTCAGCATCCAGTCTACAATTACGCCCTCGCGGAGGCTGCGTTCGCACACACAGAGCGATTGCATTCCCAACATTGTCATTGCTTCTTGGAGAATTACGGCACCTGCGACAATTATTTCCGATCGACGATCGGACATACCTTCAATTGTCGTGCGTTCGGCGACGGTCATCCGCCGCAGGCGATTAATGAGATTACGTAATTCGCTCAGATGGACCTGAAAGCCATGAATGCGCGTCGGGACATTACCATTTTTGTCCAAATTGAGGATTGCGGCAAGGGTTTCGATCGTCCCTGAAGTTCCCACCATTTTGGGCGTTTCCCCTGGCTGGAGATTGGCTTTGATTTCATCGATTGCCCGTTCCAATTGCCCGCGTACAAAGGCTTGAAGATAAATTAAGGCTCGATCGCTGACGGGATTATTGGGGATAAACTCAGATGTCAGCCTTACCGCGCCAATTTTGGTACTGCCGAGGGTGCGAGGTTCGTGGCTGTCGCCCAAGATTAATTCCGTCGAACCGCCACCGATATCGATGATTAGATGGGGTGTATTGTTAAACTCGACTCCTGATAATACTCCTAGATAAATCCGCCGTGCTTCCTCTTGTCCCGAAATTAGATTAACAGCTAAACCTAATTCTGTCGCGATCGATCTGATAAATTCATGCCCATTCGGAGCTTCCCGTACCGCACTGGTAGCCACCGCTAATATCTGTTGGGCATTCAAGCTTTTTGCCACCTCCTGACATCGTTTGAGGGCACCAAAGGCACGCTCGATCGCCTCTGGGGTAAGATTACCCGTCTGGGGGTCTCGATCGCCCAACCGCACTGTTTCCTTCTCACGGGCGATAATACTAAAGGCTGGTAAGTCGGCAATAATTCGCACTACGACCATATGCACCGAGTTGGTACCGATATCGATCGCGGCAATAATTGGATCTGCAGATGTTCGATTATCGATCGCGATCGGAGATTCTAAGACTACCGCATTTACCATAGTGATTTACAGCCAGATGAGAGGAGTCCTGCCATTCCAGACAGGCAAGTCAATATTGCGATGCTTCAAGAGAGAGGCTACGTCAACGATAAAACAGTACCAATTAGCTCTAATTTACCTTGATGCTGCGTCCCGATACAAGCTTTCGCAACCTCTATTTTCAGTGTTATCACATTAGTTTTTGGTCGGAACAGCGATCGCAACAGCCGCGTACTGTGATTTCATAGGTATGTGCTTGTAGACCGACTCGCAATCGATCGAATTCGACGACTGGCAATGCTTCCCAGCTAATATCCTCGATCGAGCCACACTCCTGACAGTGGAAATGATGGTGCGGTTCAACTTTGGCATCATATCGTGATACTCCCGCTTCTAATAGCACCTCGCGGATTAACCCAGCCACGCGCAGAGCTTGCAAGGAGCTATAAATCGTCGCTTGCGAAGAGACAGGGCAATACTGATTCAAATCCACCAGCAGTTGCTCGACCGTGGGATGATCGGTACGCGAGAGTAGATTAGCATACACGGCGAATCTTTGCGGTGTCACCCGCAAGCCTTTGGCTTTGAGCGTTTTGACGATCGCGTCTGTTGATGGCTGGAGCATTGCGACAAAACTAGGGACTAGAAACTAGTGGCTAGTATAAAGAGAGACTGACTGTGAATTCCAATTATAATGCCGAAATTCCTGGAACGACAACTTAATTTTAAATATTCTTAATTAAAAATACTTATCACTCTTGACTTCTTCCTAAATTAGAATTATTCTGAGATATATAAGTTTAATCGCTGAAAATAATAACTTACTAGGAGTAAATCATGGCTGCAATCGATCAAGTGCCCGATGTTGTGTTTAAGACTCGCGTTCGCGATGAATCCATTGGTGGTGAAAATCCTTTCAAATGGCAAGATGTCACGACGAAAGATGTCTTTGCTGGTAAAAGAGTAATTATCTTCTCGCTGCCAGGTGCCTTCACACCTACTTGCTCTTCTACTCACCTCCCTGGTTATGAAGCAGCATATGCGGAAATGAAAGGATTGGGCATCGACGAAATCTATTGTATGTCCGTCAATGATGCTTTCGTCATGTACCAATGGGGTCTCAAGCTCGGTGCGAAAAATGTCAAGCTCCTGCCCGATGGTAACGGAGAATTCAGCCGCAAAATGGGGATGTTAGTCGAGAAGTCCAACTTAGGTTTTGGGATGCGTTCTTGGCGATATTCGATGGTCGTCAACGACGGTAAAGTCGAGAAAGTTTTTGCTGAAGCTGGCTACAGCGACAACTGTGAAACCGATCCGTTTGAAGTTTCTGACGCTGGCACAATGTTGGCTTATTTGAAAGGTTAGATTAATTGGTTGCGGAGATCTTTACCCCACCCCAGCCCTCCCCTTATAAAGGGGAGGGGGCAAGAAAAGCAGGGCTTTTCCGAGAGAGTTCGCAGAAAATCCCCTCCTGTCTTGTCCCCTCCCCTTTATAAGGGGAGGGTTAGGGTGGGGTAAGATCTCTGCAACCTATCAACACCTCATAATTTTGGGTAAATATTGACAGCCAAAGGAAGGAAGAATATGAGCTATGATTTTGACCTATTCGTAATTGGTGCAGGTTCGGGAGGGATTGCCACAGCAAGACGCGCCGCCGAATATGGTGCTAAAGTTGGTGTTGCTGAATACGATCGACTCGGCGGTACTTGCGTCAATCGTGGCTGTATTCCCAAGAAACTGATGGTGTATGCGTCCCACTTTCCCGAACTGTTTACCGATGCGGAGGGTTATGGTTGGAGTGCGGTCGAGAGTCAGTTAGACTGGCACAAGATGATAACTGATGTAAATAATGAGACGATCCGGCTGAACGGAATTTATCAGCGGATGCTGGATAACTCCAAGGTAGAACTTTTAGAAGGTCGTGGTAAATTTATCGACCATCATACAATTCAGGTGGGCGAACGAACCGTCACTGCGGATAAAATTTTGATTGCGGTGGGTGGTATACCCGTGCGTCCAGATATTCCAGGCATCGAACACGCGATTGTTTCGGATGGTATTTTTGAGTTAGCTACCCAGCCCAAGAAGATGGTGATTCTAGGTGGTGGTTATATCGGTTCGGAATTTGCGTGTATTCTGAATGGATTGGGGACAGAAGTTACCCAGATTATTCGCCCAGAGACGATCTTACGCGGTTTTGATAACGACTTGAGATCGGCAGTCCAAGAAGGGATGATTCATCATGGCGTAAAGATTATCAACAATGCTTGCGACATCTCGATCGCCAAAACTGATAATGGTGTTAGTGTCACTGTGACGACCAAAGATGGACAATCGACAATCCTCGCCGATGCCGTAAGTTTAGCAGCACTCGGACGTAAACCCAATACAGCCAATTTGGGACTGGAAAATGTCGATGTCAAAACTCATCACGGCGCAATCTTAGTCGATGCTCACAGTCGGACAAATGTGGAAAATATCTACTCCGTCGGCGACTGTACCGATAATATCCAACTTACGCCAGTCGCGATTAATGAAGGTCGTGCTCTTGCCGATACGATATTTGGGAATAAACCTCGCACGATGAACTATGCGGATATTCCCACAGCAATCTTTACGACACCCGAAGCCGCAACTGTCGGTTTAACCGAAGAAGAAGCGCGAGAATTGCACGGCGATGCGATTAAAATCTATCGCAGCAGCTTCCGATCGATGTACTATGTACTGCCAGGTAAACAGGAAAAAACCCTGATGAAACTAGTTGTAAATACTACTACCGATCGAGTTCTCGGTGCGCATATGGTCGGAAATTATGCAGCGGAAATTATTCAAGGTGTGGCAATTGCAGTAAAAATGGGTGCCACTAAAGCAGATTTTGATGCGACTGTCGGGATTCATCCTAGTTCGGCTGAAGAATTTGTGACAATGCGGTAGCAAGTTGAAAGTTTACCCTGCTTGTGTCGTTAGCGTATCCTTTCCTGATTTTGGCGATCGATCCTCAAAGTAAACACAGCGGAAGGGTTGAAAGTTATGTATGATGGGAGTAGGAGTAGTTCATGAATTACTCCTACTCCCATCATACTTTCACCATTTACCCTTTAAAATTATGGATGGATTTGGATTAGGGATTGCAGCAATAATTGCTGGGGCGATTATTAAGTCGGGAATTAGAGTCGATCGAGAGTACGAAAGAGGCGTAATGTTTCGATTGGGACGCTTCCAAAAGATTCAAGGTCCAGGACTATATTTCACAGTACCAATTATCGACCAAAAAGTTCAAGTAGATATTCGGACAAAAACTGTCGATATCGCTCCCCAAGAAGCAGTTACCGCAGATAGTGTGACGATTAAAATTAATGCCGTACTCTACTATCGAATTATCGATCCGATGAAGGCAATCAGTCGGGTTGAAAACTACCAAGTGGCAGTGTATCAAGCTTCGATGACAACATTGCGAAATATCGTCGGACAACACACTCTCGATGAGATGCTCCAAGGTCGCGATAAAATTAATGCTAAAGTCCAAGAAATAGTCGATGAAATTACCGAACCGTGGGGCGTAGAAATCGAACGAGTAGAACTTAAGGATGTAGAAATTCCGCTTTCCATGCAACGAGCGATGGCAAAAGAAGCCGAAGCTGCAAGGGAAAAACGCGCCCGATTAATCAAAGCTGAAGCCGAACAAGAAGCCTCGAAGCTCCTCTCGGAAGCTGCCCAAAAAATGATGGAAAATCCCGCCGCATTGGAATTGCGACGATTGCAAATGTTGACTGAAGTCGGTGCAGAAAATAATACCACTACTATTGTGATGATTCCTTCTGACATCATGTCCTTAACTAAGGAATGGTCTACAGCCGCTCAAAACAGTAATATAGCCGCCCTAGCTAATAAAATCATTTCAACTCCTCAAACTGTTACTGGAGAATCTACTCAAGAGCATCAACTAAATCCAGATCGTTCAACCGATCGACTAAATTTACCAGCATCAGTCACAACACCACAACTACCGATCTCTGAATCCTAATTACATCAAAAAGCTCCAAGTTAAGACTCGGAGCTTTTTGGTTGGTTTTTAAAAATGGATCGACCTCAAACCCTAGCTATTCCGTCCCAGGTGACAGATATAGTCTCTACTTTATCGATTCTCCTCACAGAGAGGCTACGCCAACGAGATTAACTAGTTTTCGATTTGGTAGTAGTTTTTTTGGCTGTAGTAGTTTTCTTTGCTGCGGCGGTTTTTGCTTTAGTTGTGGTAGTTTTTGCTTTAGTCGTGGTGGTTTTCTTGGTAGTTGTGGTCTTTTTAGTGGTTTTTTTCGCTGCTCCACCTTTGGCGACTAGAAGGCTAATTGCAGTTTCTAAGGTAATCTCTTCAACTGTCTCGCCTTCGGGGATACCAGCGTTGATTTTGCCATGTTTGATATATTTACCGTAAGGGCCAGCATAAATCGCTACAGGCTCATTATCGTCGGGATGATTGCCGATCGTGCGGAGTGGTTCTTTTTTGCCGCCACGGGTAGCTTTGGGTTCGGCGAGGATGGCTACAGCCCGCTCTAATGTGACAGTGAGGACATCATCGGGGGCTTTGAGCGATCGATATTCTTTGCCTTCTTTACCGCGATCATAGAGGATATATGGGCCGAATCTGCCTAAATTAGTTTGGAGTTTGCCGCCTGTTTCGGGATGAACGCCTAAGCTACGGGGGAGTTTGAGCAGTTCTACGGCGATTTCGAGGGTGACATCTTCAAGTTTCATTCCTTTGGGTAAGGATGATTGTTTTGGCTTTTTCTTACTATCTTCTACTTTATCGCCGAGTTGGACGTATGGGCCGAAGGGGCCGAGTTTGGGATAGATTGGGTCGCCTGTTTCGGGGTGATTGCCGAGGGTATCGGGGGTGCTGCTCTTTTGTTTGAGCAACATCTCGATCGTTTCTGGAGCTAAATCGGCGGGGGTAAGATCTTTGGGGATGGAGGCGTTACCAGATTCGGTTTCGATAAATGCGCCGAATTTACCGATCCGGACTTTTACGTCTAAATCGCCGAGATCGATCGTGCGTGCTAATGTGGCATCGATATCTTTAAAGCCGAGTTGCACTTGGTTTTCTAAACCTTTGTCGCCTAAGTAGAATGTTTCTAAATAGGGTAGCCATTGAGTCGTACCAGTGGAGATATCATCGAGGGTTTGTTCCATTCTGGCGGTGAAACTGGGATCGACGAGATCCTGGAAGTGTTTCTCTAGGAGGGCTGTAACAGCAAATGCGGTAAAACTAGGCACCAGGGCGTTGCTTTGGATTTGGGCATAGTTGCGATCGATAATCGTCCCAATAATACTCGCATAGGTACTCGGACGACCGATCCCTTCACTTTCGAGCATCTTCACCAGGGATGCTTCAGTATAACGGGCGGGCGGCTGGGTTTCGTGGTCGATCGCGTTGAGTTTTTTGCAATTGGGTGTGTCGCCCTTGACTAATGCGGGGAGAATGATTTCTTGGTCTTCGATCGCCGCATTAGGATCGTCTGAGCCTTCGACATATGCCCTCAGGTAGCCTGGAAAATCGATCCGCTTACCAGAAGACCTAAAGCCAGCGTTCTCGACCTTTAAATCGACGCTGAGTTGGGTTTGTCGAGCGTCCGCCATTTGACTGGCGACTGTCCGTTTCCATACTAAATCGTAGAGTTGTAATTTTTTATCGTCTAATCCGGTTTCTCTGGGCGTGCGGAAGCTACTCCCAGCGGGACGAATTGCTTCGTGGGCTTCTTGGGCACCTTTAGCTTTGGTAGTATATTGACGGGGTTTGGGGCTGAGATATTCTTGTCCGTATTTTTCTAGTACGCACGATCGAGCCGCTTCGATCGCTTGTTCGGATAGATGGACGGAATCTGTCCGCATGTAAGTGATATACCCTTCCTCATATAAGCTTTGCGCAATCCGCATGGTTTCCTTAGCGGAGAGGCGCAGTTTACGGTTGGCTTCCTGTTGGAGGGTGGAGGTGGTAAATGGCGGCGAGGGTTTACGGGTGACGGGTTTTTCTTCTAAGCCTGTCACTGTCCAGATTTTACCCTGGAGATTCTCGACTAAAGCTTTGGCTGCTACTCCATCGAGAATTTTAACTTTTTTACCTGCTAACAGATTTCCGGTATTCGGATCGAAATCTGCACCTGTAGCAACTTTCGCCCCATCGACTGTCACCAGTCTAGAGTCAAATTCCGCCTTGTTATGCGCCAATACTGCTTTCAAATCCCAATACTGCGCCGACTTAAACGCCCGTCTTTGACGTTCCCTAATTACCAGTAGTCTCACCGCCACTGATTGAACCCGCCCCGCCGATAAGCCTCCAGCAATTTTACGCCATAATAACGGCGAAAGCGTGTATCCTACCAATCGATCGAGAATTCGTCGTGTTTCTTGAGCGTGAACAATTTGCTCGTCGATCTCACGGCAATTTTTCAAAGCCTTCTGAATTGCTTCCTTAGTAATCTCGTGGAATACCATCCGTTTCGTCGGTACCTTGGGATTGAGCAATTGCAATAAATGCCAACTAATACTTTCCCCCTCACGATCTTCGTCCGTCGCCAGAATCAGCTCACTGCAACCTTTAAGCGCGGTTTTCAATTCCTGAACGATTTTTTTCTTATCCTTAGGAATAATATACAGCGGCGCAAACCCAGCTTCGACATTGATTCCCAAATTTGCCCACTTTTCTCCCTTGTATTCGGCGGGGATTTCTTCTGCTGAGGGTGGCAAATCGCGAACGTGTCCCATTGAAGCTTTTACCACATAACTAGATGGCAAAAACTTACTGATGGTGCGGGCTTTAGTGGGAGATTCGACGATGACGAGAGTTGACATAAGGGCGTTTTGAGTTCGTCAGGAATTAGTAAAAAAAATCGGGGTGGGATCGGTTCGATGCGATCGTTGCTACTAATGAGCCAACTTCAGGTATATTTGTTATTTTGTCAAGGGGGGTTGATTTCAAGCTTTCATCTATTTAGAGATCAGTTACATAGCTCGATCGATTACACTGCATCTATTTCCGCTGATTATGTTTGGATTCGATCGCTCGATCGTCTTGATAAAACGCTACATCCTGGGCAGTGACTACTTACCCTCTCTATGTATATTATTTCTGCCATAATTCTAGGGTACCCATAAAAAGCACCCTGAGACAATAGCAATTCTAAATGATAAGCTAGCCTATCTTTTTCCTGCTCTACACTATCTGTAATTCAGCAACGCCCAATTGCACTATTAACTCTCCATCTATTCGACAAACCGAAAATATTTGAGTCCTTCCAAAATACCTGCGGCGTAATTTGCAACCGCCAGATAGTGATAATTCACCGGATGCAGCTCATGCCATAACCGTAACTCAGATTGAGCATTCCCAACCACGATACCGCGCTCGGTGCCATATTTAAACAGAGAAATATCATTACCCGAATCCCCACACACCACCGTTTCAATCGGATCGATCTGCCACCTGTCGCGTAAAAATTGCACCGCTGTACCTTTATCCCCTCCGCGTGGGAGAATGTCTAAATCTTTACTCCCACTATAAATAATTTCGACATCCAGTCCTTGCTGGAATAACAATTCCTGTAATTGTGGCACAACCGCTGCAACAACACTAGGTGAAAGAAAATAGCTAACCTTAAAAGGACGTTGCTCAGAGTGAGGCTGAGATTCTAAATCGGCAAATCGGCTAGCAATGGCGACAATTTCTTCACGGTGCCAATTTATGCCCAGTTTGCTTACCCACTCTGGATCTGGAGTCTCAGATGCATCTAGATAAATTTCCGTACCCACCGCCGCAATCAATGCGTCAGGAGCGAGTAGTCTTTGACTTGTAACTAAATCTTGATAAGACTCTCTCGATCGACCTGTCGCGTAAACTATTTTAGTGCCCAATGTCTGACGAGATCTGTCGAGCACCCGATTTAGTCGATCGAGTGATTCATCATTGCCAACTAGTGTATGGTCGAGATCTGTAATTAATAATGATAGCTGCGTTAAAAGACCCATGCTAACTGACAATTTTGGATGAGATCGTGTGCCTATAGCAATTGAGCACTGGCACTATTTCCTAGGCTAACATTTTTAGAATGGGGTCAACTCACAACTCTAGATAACTTAGCAAAGCCTACCGCTATTTATTTCTAATTGTAAATAATTTTCAACTTTTATTTTTAATACCTAAAACACATCAAGATTAACTGTATGAATAACCAGTATCAATCCTCGATCAGAGTCGGTCAAATTGCCCCAGACTTTACAGCAACTGGAGTTGTCGATCGACAGTTTCAAAAAATTCAATTATCTAGATGCCGCAAATATGTGGTGTTACTTTTCTATCCCCTAGATTTTACCTTTGTTTGCCCGACTGAAATTATTGCTTTTAGCGATCGATATGCCGAATTTGCAGCTCTCAATACTGAGATTTTCGGTATATCCGTCGATAGTGAGTTCGCCCATTTAGCTTGGATTGAAACCGAACGCAAAATGGGCGGTATCGGTGATATTAACTATCCCCTAATCTCCGACCTCAAAAAAGAGATTAGCATGGCTTATAACGTATTGGATACAGAGCTAGGTGCAGCACTGCGCGGTTTATTTATTATCGACCGATCGGGCATCATCCAATACGCTACCATTAATAATCTTTCCTTCGGTCGCAGTGTCGATGAAACCCTGCGAGTGCTTCAAGCAATTCAACACGTTCAAGCTCATCCTAACGAAGTTTGCCCCGTAGATTGGCAACCAGGGGGGAAAACAATTAATAATTGACACTTAGGCTAACGCTCATTGCGAGTAATCGATCATCGATAATTACAGAAGATAATTATGGCTTACCCTAACACGAACAAATTTAAAGGATTAATCAATCGAAGATTCTTTCAGAACTTGTTGCCGATTCCGGCAGAGAATGAATTAGAATTAGGATCGATTGCGCCAGAGATTCAGATTTACGATATCCGTAACGATAAACAGGTAAAATTATCTGACTATCGCGGTGTTAAACCAGTAATATTAGATTTTACCCGCATTTTTACCGAACAACAATATTGCCCATTCTGCTATCCCCATATTAAACAAATAAACGAACGCTACGATGAATTTGTCGATCGAGGGATAGAGCTACTAATGATTAGCAGCACCGACGCACAACAGAGTAAAACTGTCGTGCGAGATTTAGGCTTAAAGATGCCATTCTTGAGCGATCCTAGTTGTGCTAGATTTCGACGATATCATGTCGGACAAGCTCTTGGCGCACCACTCCCTGCTCAGTTTGCGATCGATATAGATGGAAGAATTATTTTCAAACATCTATTTTCCTTCCTCCATCACAACGCCGAAATTGATAAATTATTAGCATCAACTAACAAAATCTGAGATTGAAAATCAGCTAGATCGAGAACTAAAGGATAAAAGTATCGAACTAGAGTATGTGTAAATCTCTATTCACTATTCACTTTCAACTTTCAACTTTCCACTAACTTACACTTCAACTCCCTGCTTTTCAGGATTCAGAACCTTAGAAGCGTTAGTTTTTTCGTGAAGCTCGTGGGATGCATGATAGTATTGATAGTACTTATTATACCCAGAATGATGATTTTCTACTCTGTTAATTGCCAACCCTAATACTGGGGTTTTTAGCGAAGAAATAATCTCGATGCCTCGATCGATAATCTGCTTCTGCGCGACACTTAGACTAACGATATATACTAATCCATCAACCATACTCGATAGCAAGCGAGTATCGCTGACTCCGACGATTGGTGGCGTATCAAACAGCACGTAATCGTATTCTTTCCGCCATTCATCCATTAGTCGTCGTAAGCGAGGGGAATTAAATAAAACGATCGAGCTGACTGTTTGTTTGCCAGAAAACATTACATTTAAGTTGGATTCTGGGCTAATTTTGAGTAAATCTCTCCAGTCGCGACTGCCAACAATGGCATCGCTCAATCCATCCGCATCATCGCAATCTTCTCGTTTAAATAGTGGCGAATTAGCACACAACTGCGCAATGCTAGATTTGTGCATATCAGCATCAATCAACAAGACTCGATAGCCTAATTCTGCCAGTGTATTACTCGTATGAAAAGCGATCGTCGATTTCCCTTCTTTAGGCAAGGATGAGGTCATCGCAATAATCTTCCCAGATTGCTTATCCTCACGATCGGATGTTAGCCCAATTCCCAAGGCAAGAGTCCGAATTGACTCGATGAAACTCCAATAAGAATAATCTTTATTCTTACCTTTAGCCGTTTGGAGAAATGTACCACCACGCATCGATGAAGACTGATCCAAATCTGATACTGTCGGAATTAGCGACAGTACGGGCATTCCTGTCATAGCTTTAACACTATCTGGATTGTCAACTCGATCGTCGAGTTTATTCAGGCCAACTGATACTAATATACCAGCCAACAAGCTACCAATCGCGCCCATTCCCAATTGACGAGGGACATCAGGCGACACGGGAAGGCGAGGAAATTCTGGCGGATCTAATAATCGCCAAGGTACTACCTGTTCCGCATTGACAATTTTCAACTCTTGAACTTTTTGTAAGAATGCTGTCAACTCTTGAGACGCAATTTGATATTCCCGCTGCATCTCGGTATATTGCTTTTGGAGTCCGGGTAATTGGGCAATTTGAGTTTGGACTTGCTGATATACCGCCTCCAAGCTTTGAGACTGAGCTGTTTGGGCAACTAAACTAGTTTCCAATTCGGCTTGTCTATTAGCTAGGTTTTGAGCCAAGTTGTTGCCAAAGTTAGCAATCCCGCCTTGGGTTAATTCTTGGTCTGCTACCTGTCGTTTGAGGACTTGTTGTGCTCTTTCTCTCAGCAGCACCAGTACACCGTCACGCTTTTCTTTGAGACCGACGATCAAAGGATTTTCGGGACTAAACCGGACACTTTCCTGATTGTATTTTAATTCAAGCTCTTTAAGTTGGGTAAATAATGTTTGGTACCCAGCATCTTGAGTTAACATCGTGGTGCTCAAGTTACCACTAGATGTCAAACCAACAGAGGCAAGTTGTTTCTTTAATTCAGCATACTGCTGTTGGGTCTGGTAATAAGTAGAGCGCGCTTCATTAATTTTGGCAACAATGCCTTGACGATAACCATCTAATGCACTGGCAGTTGTAGATGGATCTTCAAATCGATATTTAATCCGAAATTTCTCGATCTGTGCTGCTGAAGCTTCTAGCCGCTTGCGCGAATCTGGTAATTGGGACTCAATAAATTGAATGGAATTATTGGTGCGGGCTTTCTTGGTCTCAATACTATAATCAATATAAACTTTACTCAAGGCATTGAGTACAGCGACAATTTCGTTAGCCGAAAGAGCGGTATAGCTAACAGTTAAGACGTTACTCTCAGGCTTCGATTGAATCGACAAACCCCCCAAGACTTGAGCGACTGATGGACGTAATTTGGGGTCGGGAATCAGCGTAACTGCTTTCTCGATCAAACTTTTACTTCTTAGTGATTGAGTGATCGTCTCCAATGCAATCGCTCGATCTTCGGATTGCCCACCATTTTGGTCGCCACCAGCGAATTTTTCGGCAAAACTGGAACTACTCTTTAAATCGATCGCAATTTGAACGGCCGATCTATAGATGCGGATCTGCTTCCAGGTTGTATAACCTACTACCCCCATGATCAGCGCAGTCGTGAAGACAGAAGCATACCAGTACTTGCGTAAACCGCTCAGGATCGTACCTAAACCAATCCCTTCCTCTTGCCGTGGCTCTGCGGAGAAGCCACTCGGGCGAGTTTTCACTGACTCTGGGGACTGCGCGATTAGCCTAGGATTAGTAAACTC
The DNA here is from genome assembly GCF_031418915.1 of Chamaesiphon sp. VAR_48_metabat_135_sub. Lineage (NCBI taxonomy): Bacteria > Bacillati > Cyanobacteriota > Cyanophyceae > Gomontiellales > Chamaesiphonaceae > Chamaesiphon > Chamaesiphon sp. VAR_48_metabat_135_sub. Next base: position 14,237 of record NZ_JANOJV010000298.1, read on the forward strand.
AGGAAAGCTCTCTTTCATGTTGGAAGACTATGGGTAGATAATAGGTGGGCAACGAACCGCCAAATGGCTGAAGCAATGCGGATCGAATGGTCGTAAGATGTAAAAGGTGTAAAAATTGACTAAATTTAGAATCTATCAGTCAAAATATTCGTTAATTAATAAATTAAACAGACTGGTATATAGTTATAGTTCCCTAAAATGCAGTTAAAATACCCGGTATATTAATGATTTGCATACCGGGCGATTTTTGGCAGATCAACAGCCAATGCCAATGTGTTGAAAGCCAGCTTCGGTTAACTGTGTGGGTGATAGGAAATTTCGACAATCAATCATTAGTGGAGAACGCATCAGTTTAGCTAATTGATGATAATCTATCTGTTGAAACTCCAACCATTCTGTCATGAGCACGATAGCGTCACTGTCTGTTGCTAATAGTTCTGGACTATCAACCAAATTAACATTAGCTAAATATGGGTGTGTTGATGCTGATTTGGGCGAGACAATTGGGTCGTATGCCTTAACCTTTGCGCCAAGCTCGATCAGTATTTGTATTATATCAAGTGCTGGTGCATCTCGCAAATCATCAGTATCAGGCTTGAAGGTTAAGCCAAATAGACCGATAGTTTTACCTTTAAGAATTTTTAGAGAATTTTGCAGCTTTTGGATCACGAGTACTCGTTGCTGTTGATTGACGCTCACAGTTGCCTTGAGGAGTTGCGCATCATAGCCATAATCCGCTCCGGTATGGATCAGCGCGGCTAAATCCTTGGGAAAACAAGATCCGCCCCAACCAATACCAGCATTCAAAAACTTATTGCCAATCCGCGAGTCTAATCCAATCCCCTTCGCTACTTGGGTGACATCCGCACCAACCCGTTCACAAATATTAGCAATCTCATTAATAAAACTAATTTTGGTGGCGAGGAAAGCATTCGCAGCATACTTAATCATCTCTGCCGAACCCAAGTCGGTGGTTAACACGGCGACAGGTGACTGCGCCTGAGCTTCACTGTGTTGGCGATCGATAATTGGTGCATATAACTTTAGCATCAGATCGATCGCCTGTTGACTATTGCTGCCCAACACAATCCGATCGGGATTGAGGGTATCAAATATTGCCGAACCTTCACGTAAAAATTCTGGGTTGCTAACTACATCAAACTGGGGCGCGAGACGACTAGCGGCGGGTTTGTCTCCAGCTCCAACTAGACTAGGTTGTTTATTTTGTTCGGCTACACCGTCTAGTACCAGCATTTTCACCCAATCGCCCGAACCGATCGGCACGGTAGACTTATTGACGATTACTTTATAGTCACCATTGAGATGTTGTCCGATGCCGCGAGCGACAGCTTCGACATATTGAGTATCGCTAGAACCATTAGGTAATGGTGGCGTACCTACCGCAATAAACAAAATCTCCCCATGCTTGACTCCTGCTGCTAAGTCGGTGCTGAACTGCAATCGGCCGCTAGACATAGCCGCTTTCATGATTTCTGACAATCCTGGTTCATAGATGGGTGAATGTCCAGATTTCATCAGCTCGACTTTAGCAGGATTATTATCTATACAAATCACATCATGGCCGATATGTGCCAGACAAGCTCCTGTTACCAATCCTACGTAACCAGTACCAATGGTGCAAACACGCATGTTGAATATACCTCCAATTTTTCTATTTTGACTTAGTAAACACGTAAATTAGATCGGGCATTAGGAAAAACTAATTTAGCAGCCTTTTTCGACGATTAATCGCTGTTTGAATTCAGCAATTGTTTCTGTTAATCCTGCTTCCAAAGCAATAGTTGGCTGCCAATTTAGCCAATTTGTTGCTTTGGTAATATCTGGTTTCCGCTGCTTGGGATCGTCTTGAGGTAGGGGTTTAAAGCTAATTTCTTGGCCGGGATTGATGCGATCTCGAATTTTCTCGGCAAGTTGGAGAATGGTATATTCTTCAGGATTACCAATATTGATCGGCCCAGTTTTGTCGCCGTTCATCAATTTTATCAAGCCATCGACGAGATCGGTTACATAACAAAAACTGCGAGTCTGGCTACCGTCTCCATAGACAGTCAAGGGATTTCCTTTTAAAGATTGGGCGATAAAATTACTGACTACCCGACCATCATTTTCTAACATACGCGGCCCGTAAGTATTGAAAATCCTCGCGATGCGGATTTCGACATTATGTTCGCGATGATAATCAAAACTTAGAGTTTCGGCGATGCGTTTTCCTTCGTCATAGCAAGATCTGATCCCGATCGTATTAACATTACCATGATATTCTTCTGGTTGCGGATGCACGTCAGGATCGCCGTAAACTTCAGAAGTTGAAGCTAGCAAAAATCTTGCTTTAACCCTTTTTGCCAATCCGAGCATATTAGCTGTACCCAAAAAACTCACTTTAGTGGTTTTAATTGGATTATATTGATAGTGAACTGGCGACGCAGGACAGGCTAAATGATAGATTTGATCTACTTCTAGCCGAATTGGTTCGGTAATATCATGGCGAATCAATTCAAAATTCGGACGATCGAACCATTTGCTGATATTACGTTTAGTGCCAGTGTAAAAATTATCTAAGCAAATGACTTCATGCTGCTCTTGCATCAATCGATCGAGCAGATGAGAACCAATAAATCCGGCACCACCTGTAACTAGAATTCGCATAATTTAAAATATTGAAAATTAACTTGGTTTAAGAGCTTTATGGTAGTGTCTTCAGTATTATTCCCTAAGATCGCTAGATCGGCAACAACGATCTTAAATTTTTAGCTATTTTTATCCTGATTGTCTGCTCCTGTTGACTGGCAAGGATACGAGGGGAGAGGGAGAGGAGTTAAACCCTTGATGTTTTTTAAACTAAATTGCTAAGTTCGTTTTAGTCAATAGTAGAAACCCGCACTCAGACACTTCCATTCTGCTGATTACGAGCAGTGCCACCAGACCCCCAAGTCTCATCCAGCGGTGCAGCCCCTTCCTCACATTCTTTCCCAAAGCTGAATGCTGCCATCCGCACCACCAATCGCGATGAGCTGTCCGGCTGGATCGATTGCGACGGACATGACCGAACGACCTGGATCGCCTTTGAGAATGCTCCTGGCTTTATCGCGGAAGCTGAGATCTGCACCTCTGTACCAAACCTTCGCTTTGCCATCGACACTACCCGTAATCAAATATTGACCATCGGGACTAAAGACACAAGCATTGATTTGCCCAGCATGTGCTCTAATCGTCTGAGAGAGATGAATTTGCTGAGGTAGACCATTTCCAATGTTTTGTAATTGCCACAGGATTACATGGCCATTAACAGTGCCTGCGGCGATCGTCAGCGAGTCGGGACTAATCACCAGGGAGCCGATACAATTTTTATTATCGATCGACTCAGCAATAATAGCACCGGAAATCAACGATCGAATCTTCACGCCGCCATCATCGCCAGTACTGGCCAAAAATGTCCCATCAGGACTCAAGGCGATCGCCGCAATTGGTTCGGGATCGGTAATTGTCTTGATGACTTTGCCGTCAGGTAGGTTCCACAACACGATCGTTCGATCGAAACTACCACTAATTAAGGTTTTACTATCAGGGCTAATTGCCAGGGATCTGACGGATTCCTGGTGCTGATTCAGGTTATGCAGGAGAGTTCCCGTTGCTAAATCCCATAGTTCGATCGTCTCGTTCCAACTACCACTAGCGAGGTATTTACCATCGGAACTAATTGCTAGGGCGAATACGCCTTTGAGTCGATCGGCAAAAGTATAAATTTCCTTCCCTGTATCGATTTGCCACAATTTAATCGTCTTATCAAAACTCCCACTGGCGAGTTTGACACCATCGGGAGTAAAGTTCAGACATCGGACCCAATCGCTGTGAGCAGTAATCGTCTGTTGGAGATTCCATGTCGGTTTAGACCAGAGATCGCCACTTAATTCTCCAGAAACTAGATTGTCAGACATCAAGTCGCTAGACATCAAATCTTCCGAAATCATATCCAATAAAGGTCTAATATCTATCTCTGGGTCATCATCATCGCTAAATCCGTCCCTAACCGACGATCGATCCAATTCGCTCGGATCGAGACCTAACTGCTGCGATATCTCAATTAAATGACGCTCTAGGTACTCTAATCGCTCCGTGAGGGCGGTACTTTCCAGTAAATCGACAACATCCTTGAGACTGCCTTCGACCCCACTGACATGTTCCTGCATGGACTGCATGAGTTGCTGTTGCAGATCGAACTTCTGTTCTACAGCCAGGACTTCTTGCTGACGTTCTAGAAGCGCGTCTCGATTCTCCGCAGGAGAGGCTACGCCAACGATTCCCGCCGCGATCGCTGCAGGTTCGGTTTTTTTGGCAGCCATTGTTTGCTTGACTAGTGCTGTGGCAAAACTCCGGGCTTGAGCGATTTCCTGTTGAAGGACTTCCCCTTGTTGTTGGAGTTCTCGATCGAGCTTGCGTTCTAGAGATCGATCGTGAAGGCGGAGATGTTGAGTCAATCGCCAGCGAGCGATCGCATTCAGGATCGTACTAATGAGGATCGGCACGATCGCATAGCTCCAATTTGAAGATGAGACAGCAGCGATCGTGCCTACGACAGCGACGGCGATTGCGACATATTCACTCAGATCTAGCCAATGGAGAGAATTTGACATGACAGTTATCGGTGGTAGATGGTGGATCGATGTTTTTTCGTCAAGATGTTTTCAATAACTTTACTCGGCAATTTTATGTTGCACGATTACTTCCTCAATTTTCGCTTACAAGGGTTGCGTGTCTGGATTTTTATTTCCGATCGGCTAATTTCGTGTTATCGTTCAAGTATTGTTAAGGAATTCTTAACAATACTTGAAGTAAGCACCTTCACTTTAGCAAGATCGAACCTATCACGATTAATATTGCATTCACTTATATCTATCTACAATATTTGCAATATATTTGGCTACAGGTATAGGTTATGCTGTAGCTAGCAATTCATAGCTAATTAATTCAGTCTGACTGAAATATTTACCCGATTTCTTACATCTAAAGCATCGACCAGTTTAACAACTTAGCCACCCTTCCCCACTGTAGCCGTTCATGATTCCCGATCGCGACTTGCACCTCGACCTCTGTGACGATAACGATAACGCTGCCGATAAACCTGAAGAAGCCTGTGGGGTATTTGGAATCTACGCCCCTGGGCAAGAGGTGGCGAAGCTCACCTATTTTGGTTTGTACGCGCTTCAGCATCGCGGCCAAGAATCAGCCGGAATCGCTACCTTTGATGGACAGCAACTACACGAACATCGAGATATGGGGTTAGTTTCTCATGTCTTTAGTCCAGAAATTTTAGCCCAATTACCTGGGCAACTCGCGATCGGCCATACTCGTTATTCGACGACTGGATCGAGCCGCCGTTGCAATGCTCAACCAGTTATTGTCGAAACTAAATTGGGGAAACTGGCACTAGCGCATAATGGCAATCTTGTCAATACTGCCGAATTACAACAGTACTTACTGGCAAAAGGGTGCGAACTGAACACGACGATCGATTCCGAAATGATTGCCCTGGTAATTCGGGAAGAAGTCAATGCTGGCAAAGGCTGGGTTGATGCCACGATTAGTGCCTGTCAGCGATGTGTGGGTGCATTTAGTCTGACGATTGCGACTCCCGACGGAATTATGGCAATTCGCGACACTAATGGGATTCGCCCACTAGTGTTGGGGATCATGCCCGACCATGTGAGCCACTATGTAGTCGCTTCAGAAACTTGCGCCCTCGATATTATTGGAGCAGACTATGAGCGGGATGTCAAGCCAGGCGAGCTGTTATGGATAACCGAAGAAGGGATAACGGCGATCGAGTGGGCACCTAAAGCCGAGCCGAAACTGTGCATCTTTGAGATGATTTATTTTGCGCGTCCTGATAGCTGGGTACATGAGGAAAGCTTGTATAGCTACCGGATGCGGTTGGGGAAGCAATTGGCAAAGGAATCATTCCATGCTGCTGATATCGTGATTGGAGTACCTGATTCGGGCATACCTGCGGCGATCGGTTTTTCAGAGGCATCAGGCATTCCTTATGCTGAAGGCTTGATCAAGAATCGTTATGTCGGGCGGACATTTATCCAACCCACCCAGGAGATGCGAGAAGCGGGGATTCGGATGAAATTAAACCCACTCAGAGATGTGTTGAAGGGGAAACGGGTAATTGTGATCGATGATTCGATCGTCCGTGGAACTACTAGTCGGAAATTAGTCAAAGCCTTGCGAGATGCGGGTGCAACCGAAATTCACATGCGAATTTCTTCACCACCAGTCACTCATCCTTGCTTCTATGGTATCGATACCGATACCCAGGATCAACTAATTGCGGCAACTAAATCTGTCGCAGAAATTGCCGAACAGATCGGTGTAGATACTTTGGCATATCTATCTTGGGAAGGAATGTTATCGGCAACCGAGCGCAATCCCAATCATTTTTGTTCGGCTTGTTTCACAGGTGACTATCCGGTGGAAATTCCTGATGGCATCAAGCGATCGAAATTAATGCTGGAGATTGGTGCCAGAGGTTAAGTTGCGAACGAAGCCAGGAAAGGATTATGATACCCTCAGGTATGAAAATATATTTCTAAATAAATTATGGATATCCTTACTCTCGGCTGGGTTTCACTATTAGTACTATTTACTTGGTCGATTTCGATGGTCGTTTGGGGTCGTAACGGTTTCTAGTACTGAGCAGCGTAAATAAAGCTAGTATTTTTTGTCGGGATTCGGGATTCAGGATTCGGGATTCAGGATTCGGGAATAGTACATTAACTTGCGCCGCTTATTACTAACCCATTGATGTTGCTGAATATGGGTGGAAATGCCCTCAAAATTTAGGATAGGGGCAATTCCATTCACCATTCACCATTCACCATCCGCTAATTCACAACGCAACTAATTGCCGATAATCTTGCAAAAATTTCTGAATCGAGGGATCTTTCTCGATTAGTGCCGCGAGAATGCCTAATTCGCCCCGAGATCGCATCAAACCCAATAAATCCGAGACAAATAACTGTACCCATTCTGCTGTCGCCACCTGACTCAACCAGCGAAAAGCATGATGAGCGCGATGAGCATCAACAGCATGAACGGTTAAACCGATCGCCGTTGCATAGCGAGCAGAAGGTTCGATCGGGAACGGAATATTACTACCATTGCCCTCAAAAATTGGGTTCAGATCGGGTAATGTATGATACATCTGGACGAATGTTTGAAACTCGGCACTAGCCGCTATCCCGATCGCAGGTGCTAGATCCAGCCCATGATCATGTAAACTACTCGCCATCATCCACGATCGCGGCGAACACCAAGCTGGTTGTTGAGAATCGATTTTGTGTAACAAGCTCGGGCGAAAAGATAAGAAAGCGATAATTTGTTCGTGAATACCTTGCCCTAGAGCATAAGCCTTAAAACTCTCAAAATTTGCTTCCACTTGCAAATGCAAAAATCGATTGGCTAAAGGTGCTGGCATATCAAACACCCCCGCGCGATCTTCCTTCCGGTTCCCCGCCGCCCATACAAACCACCCATCAGGCACAACATAGGACCCCACACACCGATCTAAAATCAGTTGCTGTGCCATCCCCTGCATTGCTGGAGGAGCCATATTAATCTCATCGAGAAACAGAATGCCTTGTCCCCGTTGGGGCAAGAATTCTGGGGGAAACCATTTGGAAACTCCATCTTCGGCAACAGGCAGTCCGCGTAGATCCGTTGGGGCTAATTGACTCAACCGGATATCGATAAATTCAAGCTGATTTGCTGTTGCTATTTGTCTGACAATACTAGATTTTCCAATCCCTGGCGCACCCCAAATCATGGTGCTAATTTTTAAGTTGCTAGTAATGAGGCGATCGAGATAAGTCTTTAAATCTTCAGGATTCATTGGATCGGAACTATTCCGGGGTTAGGGGATGAGGGTGTTGTGACTACTGGTAGTGTGAGAATTACTCATTCTTACAATTGCAATAATTTGCGCAACTCTTCGCGGAGAGCAGATGATGTATTTGGATTAGCCACAAAGGAGTCATAAATTAGTCGATCGATTTGTCGAGGGGCGGTACGATCGATCTCTAGTTGATGCCAGATTTGCTCGATCGTCGAACCAAGTGCGTGCGGGTGTCGGACTACTGCCAACCGTAATATATCCCAGCTTGTTTGGGCTAGCTCCACCAATTGACTGGATGTTGTCGCGCTCTGTTTTGCCAGCCATAGAGATTGAGCCGCCGATTCATTGGGTGCCAGACCCATCTGCATCAATAATTGAGGCGCGATCTGGGGATGAAGTGCTACTAATGTTGTAAAAATAGGATCGTTAGTCTGTCGATATTTATCTAAGATCTTTTCTAGTACCGCAACAGGTGTATGCGGATTTTCTGCCACGATTTGTGCTATACCACCACCAATATCGATGATTTCGGCCAGGAGATGTTTGGGTGTATGGGGATGAGCGGCAACAGCCCGAATCAATTCTCGATCTTGGCGGCGTGATTTTTGGGCTAAATTTTCGAGCAATGCGCTCGGAGTATGTGGATTATAAGCTACTGCGAGCCACAAGCTATAATCCTGCTGATTGACAGCATATTCCATGAAATTTTTGGGTGCTCGTTCGCATTGCAACAAACTAATGAGGGTAGAGTTGGGAATCTCAGCCACTAATTGGAGCTGTTCGATCTGTAATAGTTCAAAAATTGGGTTGCTGAGGATGGCTTCGGGAAAGTCAATACCCAATTGCCAGAGGACATCTGTTGGTGTATTTGGATTACTGGCGACTAGTCTTCGTAACTCCCAATCTTTTTCTGTCGCGATTTTGCGCAGTAATTGTGGATTGGTATTGGGGTTTGTGGCCATCTGTGCGTCTGATGCCCATACAGCTACTGTTGTAGTAGTTTTGTCAACGACTAGCGGCTCTGTAGTTACTTTCATGCTCGGTTCACTTATATCTGCTTACTCACTCATCGCTTAGAGTACCCAATCAGAAACCTAAAGATAGAGGTTCGGAGCATAATTAATCGCAACTTTGAATATTTGGCATTCAATTTAACTTGTTGTTCTCAGCATTTTGGCTTAATTGGATCGTTAAACCTAGCAATTCTTAGATATGAAGCTATAAAATAAGACATAGTTTTGCTATATTATTGCCTGTCTTCGACTAAGTTTTTGATTCTGCTGAGACAGACGTTGTGTGTTAATGTAGCTTCTGCTGGCGATAAACGTGTTGGCATCGCTTGCAAATCGATATTCTGCAAATATTACAAGCACTATCTCTCAAAGAAAATCAGTATTTTGAATATTTCAATTGCATCAGGTCTTTAAAAAATATAGATAGAGCAATGATTAGAATCCCCTTCGATCGATGTGTAATCCTAACAACATTAGACTTTGCACAGGTTACGGATCGATTGAAAAGTGTAATTTATGACCCAAATATTCCCTGGCAAGCAACCAATCTCAATTCCCTAAAACACCAACCTTATTTTGGTCAAGTCAGAGGATTCAAGTTTTTAGCAACCCAAATAATTGGACATAAATATCTTCATTTACCGATTTTTTTGTCGCCAACGATCGAAGGGAATATTAATAGTTTGCAGTCTGGCTATGAGATTTCCCTGGCTGTCAGGCTCAACAACGTTACCTTTGTACTATTACTGACTTGGTTGGGCGGACTATTAACCACGGTTTCCTCGGTTCTCGACAACATCTTAGTAGATGCCAAAAACTACCAATATTTGACAACTGTGCAGATTGCCATCCTTTGCTATCTGCTGGTACTTGCCTATTTGTATTTTTCCGCTTGGAGTACGACCAAATTCTTCAGAGGTCTATTTGCGCAAGGATTTACAGGTACTACCAAGATCGGTGTTGTAGAGCGACCGATCTGGGACTCAGCTCTTCAGTTTCAGGAAGTTGGCGATTTTCCCACCGGCATCTCACAGGATCGAAAGTCTGCCACTGATTGGCTCAGACACAATTTACCCTCATTTCCCCCGCATCAGACAGAATGAGATAGTACTTCCGATCCACTATCCACTCCTTCATTGTTCGCAAGCTCCAATACTCACCCAAGTACTAGATCGAGTCCCATTTGCTTCCTTAAACCACTCTTTCTTCCAAATCGGTGCTTGATGCTTGAGCGTATCGATCGCGTACTGACAAGCCGCAAAAGCCTCGCCTCGGTGAGGACAACCGACAGCTACCAATACGCTAACTTCCCCGATCTTTAATTTGCCGACACGGTGGTAAATTACGACACGATTGGCATCTGGCCACTGAGATCGAATCTCCCAGCCAATGGCGGCAAATATGCGGATCGCCATTGGCTCATAAGCTTGGTATTCTAAATAGTCTACGGCTTGTCCATCGGTTCGATCGCGAACTGTACCGCTCATAATTACTACTGCGCCATTGGCTGGTGCATCAGCTAGTTGGTAGATTTCATCTAAGTCTAGAGGTGCAAACCCGATCGCAAATCGATCGTCTGGGTGTGCTGAGACTTGAGTTAGAGCGATGGGAGTAATAGTCACTGTCGGTAATAAGTCTATTGCTAAAATCTAATTGATGTGTTATGTTTAGAAAGGTTGATTAATAATAGCGATCTGGATAGGTGGCTGAGTGGCCGAAAGCGGCACACTGCTAATGTGTTATGGGGGTGACCTCATCGAGGGTTCGAATCCCTCCCTGTCCGTTCTAAAATTATCATACCTAGGGAAGGGGCAATTCATCAATTGCCCCTTCTTTGTTTTTTACTGCAATACGGGAAATGCAGCGCGTTCCAGAGCTAGTTTTTCAGCGTTCCGTTGAGCTTCTAAGATGTCTAATTGCTGCCAAACTTTTTGCAGTAGTGGATCTAATCCAGTCCGAGTTGCGGACGAGATGAGAAATACGGGCTGTTGTGCTATGGCAGACAAAGCTTGGGCAATTTCCGCAACTTCTTCTTCGTCTACCGCATCAATCTTGCTCAGAGCGAGAATTTGGGGGCGAGAAACTAGAGTATCACTATATGCTGTTAACTCCTGTCGAATCGTTTGATAGGCTCCAACAGGGTCATCGCCAGTTGCTTCGACAATGTGCAACAATACTCGCGTGCGCTCGATGTGGCGGAGAAAATCGTGTCCCAAACCGGCACCTTCAGATGCACCCTCGATCAGTCCAGGAATATCTGCAAATAGGGTACCATCGCCAGAAGGCTTTCTGACTACTCCTAGATTGGGGACTAGGGTTGTAAATGGATAATCGGCTACTTTAGGACGTGCGGAAGACAGTGCAGAAATTAGCGTAGATTTACCAGCATTGGGCAAACCGATAATGCCGACTTCGGCTAATAATTTTAGCTCCAATCGAATTCGTTTTTGCTGGGGTGGTTGTCCTGGGAGTGCGTATTCAGGAGCACGATTGCTATTGCTTAAAAAATGGGCATTACCCAATCCACCCTTGCCACCAGCAACGACTTTGAAAGTTTGTCCTGGTTCTACTAAATCGACTAAAAGCTCATCAGTTGCTGTATCGTAAATCATCGTACCACAGGGTACCTCAATATTGAGATCGTCACCCGTCGCACCAGTACAATTCTTCGAGCCACCTTTGCCACCATTTTCGGCTTTGAAACGACGGTTATAACGAAAATCTAGTAGGGTTTGAAGGTTTTCGACAGCGGTAAAGAAAATCGAACCGCCTTTACCACCATTACCACCAGAGGGACCTCCAGCAGGGACGTATTTTTCCCGCCGGAAGGTCACAATCCCATCGCCACCGCTTCCTGATTCTAGTTCTACTTCTGCGAGATCGATGAATTGCATGGCTTGGGCGATGTGGGTGTAAATGAGTGGTTTTATTTTAACGCACTATCTTCGGAAGAATTAGCATTTGACTGCACGGGTCTGTAGGCGAGGGTTTGGACGATGATTTCTGGTGAAAACGATCGTCTTTGGCATCAACAAGTCCTTTACAGATCCGTGTCTTTTGGATTGTCTGGGAAATAACCAGATCGATCGGATCGTAAAAAAAGTGGGCATTTGCCCACCTTACAGGTACTAAAGCCTAAAGCTTAAAACCTAGTTATTATTGGAGTTAAACTCGCGGAAGGTTTGATAAAATTCAGTTTCTTCATAGATATGACATTTATCAGTGATATCCTTCATCATTTCCCAGGTGAACTTACGTTCTTTGATGTATTCACCCCAGTTAGCTTTGATAATCGCGTGAGCTTCACGCAATCGGTAGGAAGGAATCGCTGTCGAAATGTGGTGGGGAACGTGAACATTGATATCGTGACAGAGGAATTCAACCCAAGCCGGATAGTCACAGTGTACGGTACCAGATAACTGCGCGATCGCCTCGTTCCACTCGCCTTCAGGATTGAAAGGAATATCTGCCGCAGTGTGATGGACGATCGTGAAAGTACTCATCCAGAAATGATATACCAACCAAGGTAATACCCAAAACTTGACGAAGCCCCAGATACCTAAAGTCCCAATCATCACAGGGAAAATCAGTGCGGCACCGATAATTACAAACAAAGCAGAGAACTTGACATCATCTCTGGTTTTGCCTGCGGGGAACTTGCGCCAGTCAAAGTGTACGGCTGCCCAATGAGGTAATGATGCCAACCACCATAACCGACCGCGCATCGCCTGATACACTACTTGGAGCCAGGTTGGAGCATCTGCATAAGCTTCTGGTCGCCAAGGTTGCCAAGCATTGTCCACGTCCATTTTATTGGTGTGCTTATGGTGTTTGTTGTGTCCGTACCGCCAGCCGTGGAAGGGATAAATCAGGGTCAACATGAAGAGATGACCGACGATATCATTCACCTTGCGGCTCTTTGAGAAGGAACGGTGAGCACAATCATGACCGATTACAAAGCAACCAGTCATTGCCGTACCTGTAAATACCCACGCTAGGGGTAAAAGGTACCAAGGAGCGTAGGCGATCGCCGCCATGCCGATTGTGACGGTGACGATGGTTTTGACCGTCATCAGGAACGCCTGAGTGTTGTCTTTTGCAAAGACTTCTTTTGGTAAAGATTGGACGATGTGTTTGAGTTTGAGGGTTGGGGACAGCGCGGTGGCTGTATTTGGCTCGATCGATAAAGTCATGTAGCGGTTTAGATCTCCTGGAAATATAAAGCACCGTTGTTGCTACTGCCAATTAGACACCGCTCTATCGGCAGATCGGTGGCAATTGTTAATTTGTAGCCTAATTAGGTACCGTTTTGTTAACAATCATTAATATTTATCCTACCTTAGTCTGGAGCTGGCGGCTAGT
>NZ_JANOJV010000299.1:0-3342 GCF_031418915.1 Chamaesiphon sp. VAR_48_metabat_135_sub
GATGGTGGTGAGCATTTTGCAGCGCAAGCTCAAGTTCGCTAGCGCAGCCCTGACGATCGCCTTTTTGCATCAAGCGGCTCATGCCAAAGAGGAAACTGGGAATAACGTTATTCCAGCCGAAACGATTGAATTTGCCACCCAAATTATCAGACAGTTCACCAAAGGTGGAATGAGTTTAACTTCATTCGTTAAGAACAAGCTCAAACTCCTCAATCTCCCAGAAAACATTCTCGATTCAGTCAGAAGTGGCGAACTGCACTATACCAAAGCAGCCGCAATATCCACCTTAGAAGATCCCAGCCGACAAGAACTGCTAGATCGATCGATTGAAGAAGGTCTAAGCGTTCGGGAAGTCAAGGCAGAAGTTGCTAAAATTAAGCCACCTAAAGCAAAGGCTGATAAACCGACTACCGAGCTGCCAGTAAAAGTAATAGCAGATAGGCAAGAAGATAATTCAGAGCTAAATCTAACAGTTTTGGCACCTGTACCAGACTCGATCGAGGATCGGATCGAGATGGTGATGGAAGAAACGATCGATCGAATTAGAAGCAACAAATTTTCCGTTGAAATATTAAAAGAGTTTGAGCGATCTTTATTGAATTTACAAAGACAATTTTTACTAGAAATTAATTAATTTGCTCTATTAACTGCCGGATCGAGGCAGATGGTAAAGTAAATATCAATTTTTTATTTGCGAGATTACAGCAGAATTCTCGATCTCTCAATTAATAACTGCATAAATTTCTGGAGCGATATTCAAAAGTTTATCATTTAGATAATTCAAATGCTCGACGTACTCGTTCCAGTATTGGATCGTGACTCGAACCTGAGATAAAGCATCTGCATGATTTGGCAAATTGACAAGAAAATTCTCCATTTTGAGAATTTGAGCTTTAGTATCGGCGATCTCAGCGAGGATTTTAACAATATCCATAAAAAGCAAGTTGATTGAGTTCTAAGTCTAATTAACGAAGTAATAATCTCCAATAATATTAAGCCATTCACCATTGTTAAACTATTGGTGAATGGCTTAAACATTAAGCAGCAATTTAGCGCAGCAGTTGAAAATCTAAAGCGCAGAATTCAGCACTCATTATCTGAGTGCTGAATTGGCGATCTAGACAGTTTGCAAAGCATTACGAGAATTGCTACCGATGAGTCCAACACGATCGACAATAATCTGGACTCTAGAGCGAGGTTCGCTAGTTACTTTATCAACCCAACGGTTAACACTCACTCGACCTTGAATATTGACCTGTTCGCCTTTAAGGACGTAGTTAGCCAAAATCTCGGCTGTTTTACCGAAGGCGGTTAAGTTATACCAATCAGCAGTATCTTTATCGATCGTGACTGCAAGCGAAGCCGTAACGCGAAGACCAGTATCAGACCAAGTTGACTCTGGATTTTCTCCGAGACGACCAATTAATTGAACGGAATTAATAGACATGGAAAGTATTCTCCTAAGTTAGTAAAAATGAGATAGTAAATTAATCTGTGATTAACTTTCGCTGATAACTTGCGAAGCTTAACTAATCACAGATGGAAGCAATTGATTTATACGGTAGCGGGGACAAGCAAAGTAACTTGCATTGATTGACTGATGTTCAATGTCAAAGAAGGAACACCTAAACTATCTTTAATCAATCGAAGTGTGCCAATCGCCACAATGGTTTTACCAGGAATTACAGTATCTTTGAGACGGGGAGCATAGCCACATAACATAATTCGTTCGGCAGGATGATCTTTACCGTTATCGAATGTGCCATAACCAACTAATTCTTCATCAGTTAATTGAGTATTTTCTACAGTAATAGTCAAAGTTGCATTTCTCATTGGAATATTCTCCTGAAGTGTGTTGATTACAAAAGGCGCAGAAAGTTAACCTAAATAAAAACTGAGATTGACTTTCACTTCCATCATGCGAAGCTTTAGTCAATCTCAGTTGGTAATATTCAGGTTAAAAAGTGAATACAGACAGCTATTTAGAAGGGGATTTGGTCTATAGCATCATCATCAGAGGTAGATGTAGCAGGTACTGTTTGTCGAGCCATCACTGGAGTTGCACTGCCAGTTGGGGAAGCCTTCTTATTGCCAGCGATCAAACTAATAGAGTCAACCACGATTTCAGCTTTCGAGCGTGGATTACCAGCACCATCAACCCAGCCACTCAAGCTAAGGCGACCTTCGATCGCGACTTGTTCGCCTTTACGCACGAAGTTAGCGAGGATTTCAGCAGTTTTTCCGAATGCGGTCAAAGCATACCAATCAGTCGTAGTTTTATCGATCGTAACGGCTAAGGAGCCTTTAGTGCGTAGACCGCTATCAGACCAAATGGCTTCAGGATCTTGACCCAGGCGACCAAACAATTGAACGGAATTAATAGACATGGGAAATATTCTCCTAAGTTGGTTGTTTACTATTACGAAAAAGCGGAGTCAATCGAAATCCAAGATTAACTTTCACATCCAATTTGCGAAGCTCAGTCAATCTTGAATAGAATGTTAATCTAGACAGCGGCTAAAACTTTGGATTTGCGACCGCGACTAGATTTGGGTTTAGCAGTTGCAACTGGTTCGACTTCGATCGCGGGTTGCTCGGTTTTGGCTGGTGATTGCTCATCTAGCAATTCGGCATCGATTGGATCAGCTTCCGGCATGTCGGCAGATTCAGCAGCAGGAGCAAGCAGTTTGGGGCCATGATGTTTTGGCTCAACTGCGGGAGTAGGATCTACAGGGGCAACTTGCATAGCTTGAGTGATATTTAAACTCAACGAAGTAATTCCAGCAGCATCTTTAATTGCGCGGAGATTACCTTCAGCAACGAGAGTTACACCAGGAACAATCGTATCTTGTAAGCGTGGAGCGTAGGCAGTAAAGCTAATTGGGTCAAAGGTTTTACCATTGTTGAAACGTCCGTGTCCAGCAAGATTTTTAGCATCGATTGCTTGAACGAAGTCAACAGTCAAAGTTAAAGTTGCAGATCTCATTGAAATATTCTCCTAAGTTGTGTTCTATTTCTAAATAGCGAAGCTCAGTCAATCTCAAATAAATTCAAGATTAACTTTCACATCCATCTAGCGAAGCGAAACATGACGGAGGATAGATAACGGATCGATCGGGAGTAAAGTCTTTCGATGGAAATCAGATGTTAGGAATTGAGTTACAACAAACGCGAGTCGATCGAAGCGAGATATTAATTCACGAACCACTAGGAAAAATGAGCGTACACTTTAGCGATCGACAGGGCAAATTATCAGTCTTAGCAAATGCCGAGATTTATCATCAAATCGATCGAGATAACTTAGCACTGATTTATTTAGAATTTGCGATCGGTATTGTTAGA